>JAYVQV010000282.1:0-7514 GCA_043776855.1 Limisphaerales bacterium
TTTATGAAAACAAAAATCCAGTTCGCCATTCTCGTTTCTACATTCTTCATTCTTCCTTCCGCCTTCGGGCAAGGGGCGTTGACGCCGCCGGGTGCGCCCGCGCCGCTGATGAAGACGCTCGATCAGGTGGAGCCGCGCTATTCGATCTCGTCGCTGGGCATCTTCATCTCGCGGCCCGGCTCGTATTATGTGACGACGAATCTCATCGGCATTTCCGGCAGCCACGGAATTCAGGTGGACACGAACAACGTGACGATTGACTTGAACGGTTTCAGTTTGACCGGTGTGACGGGCGCGTTAAGCGCCATCACCGCGCCGTCGCTCACGAGCTCGAATCTGGTCGTGCGGAATGGATTCATCATCGGCTGGTCCGGCGGATACGCCATCAGCAGCTTCGGCAAAAACAACTTTGTAGAAAATCTGGTCATCTTGGGAAATTATTCAGGTATCTCAACTGGCGGGAGCAGCACGGTGCGCCGCTGCTCGTTCATCGGCAATAACCAATATGGGCTGATTCTAAATGGCGCGGGCAGCGTGGTGGAGAAAAATGTTTTCACCGGCAACAACACGGGCAACGTCGTCGGCTCGGCCAACATCTCGGTTCAAGCCGCCGGTTGCCGTGTGGAAAACAACCATATCACCGGCGGTGGCACGGTGGGCAGCGGCATCTATATTGTTGGCAATTCCAATACCAACAATCTCATCATCCGCAATTCCGTCTTCGGTGGCGGCGCGAACAACTACAACATCGTCGCCGGCAACATCGTCGGCCCGCTCATCACCAACACCGTTTCCGGCTTCATCACGAACGCGAACCCGTGGGCGAATTTTTCCTTTTGAAAATTATTTTCCGAAATGAATCCAAAAAATAATTACGCCATGAAAACCAAACTCAAACTCACCGCGATTTGTTTCTGCATTCTTCATTCATCCTTCTGCCTTCGGGTGCAAGGGCAGGGCGCGCTCACGCCGCCGGGCGCACCCGCGCCCACGATGAAGTCGCTCGCGCAGATCGAACCGCGCACGCCGATTTCCGCCGCGCCGTTCACCATCAGCGCGGCCGGCTCGTATTATTTGACGACCAACCTCAACGTGAGTTCCGGCGACGCCATCATCATCACCGCGAATGACGTGACGCTGGACTTGAGCGGTTTCACCCTCCGCTCCACGGCGAATCCCGCAGCGGGCTACGGCATCAAGCTCGGGGCGAGCAGCGCGGTGACGAACATCATCATTGCCAACGGCCACATCAGCGGCAGCGTCACGAACAACGGCAGCACCTACGGCGGCGCGGGGTTCGCCTCTGGAATTTATTACGCGAGCGGTTCGCCTTGCTGCGTGCGCGTGCGGGAAGTTTCTGTCTTCGGCTGCCAGTCGATGGGAATTAATCTGGGCTTAAATTCTACGGCGGTTCAAGGCTGCGTTGTGCGGACGGTTGCCAGCGAAGGCATTCTGGCAACGATGGTCTCGGATTCGATTGCGGATAATTGCGGCACTCGCGGCGTGTATGCCAACACCGCGAACAATTGCATCGGCAGCAGTCCCGGCGGCACGGGCGTCGAGGTCGTCGGTCTGGCCACATCATGCACCGGCACTAGTGGCGGCGTGGGATTGGCGGCCTACATCGCCAACGCGTGCCGCGCAACTGGCAGCGTCCAATTCATCGTGACCCACAACGTCAACTCGTTCTGATTTATGAAAATCAAAACCGCACTCACGCTCGCCGTTTCTTCATTCATCATTCTTCATTCATCCTTCCCCGCCCTTGCCACCACCACGGTCAACGCCGCCAACAAATTCGCCTACGCCGCCAACCTTGGCTGGCTCGACGCTCGCGGCGACACCAACAACGGCGCGGTCATCGGCGAATACGTTTGCTCCGGCAATTTGTATTCCGCCAACATCGGCTGGATCAGCCTCGGCAGCGGTTCGCCCGCGAATCAAATCCAGTATCAAAATAATTCCTCCACCGACTGCGGCGTGAACCACGACGGCGCGGGGAATTTGTCCGGCTACGCCTACGGCGCGAACATTGGCTGGATTCAATTCGAGCAAACCTACGGCAAGCCCAAGGTGGATTTGTTCACCGGCAAATTGGGCGGCTCGGTTTATTCCGCGAACTGCGGGTGGATTTCCTTGAGCAACTCCGTGGCGTTCGTGCAGACGGATTCGATTCAAAAAGGCGCGCTCGCGCCGGACGGTTTGCCGGTGGCGTGGCTGCTACAAAATTTCGGCACGACCAACGTGAACGCCGCTGCGGACGCCGACGCCGATGGCGTTTCCAACGCCAACGAATACCTCGCCGGCACCGACCCGAACTCGGCGGCGAGCGTGCTCAAGATCACCACCTACACGCGCAACGCCGCGACCGGCAACACGGTCTTGAATTGGACCGGCGTGCCCACGCGCTTCTACGCCATCCAGACCAACGCCGCGCTCGCCACGACGAACTGGGCGGATCGCTTCACCTCGACCACGCCGTTCATCATCAGCGTGAGCTTCATAGACAGCGCGCCTGCGAATAATTTTTATCGCATCCGCGCCTTCCGCCCGCTCACGCCGTGAACTTTTTTATTTAACCGCAAAGAGCGCAGAGAACGCAGAGCGGGCGGAGAAAATTTTGGAGCGCGGAGCATTGCTCCGCGCTCGGGTAGTGGGACAGGCTTCCAGCCTGTCCAGTTGCGCGGCCAATCTTTCCGTCCGCCCCGACAAGCGAAACGTCTGTCCCACTGCGCGGGGAGCGCGCCCGCCCCGGGCGCAGTGAACCGCGCCCTCGCGGTTCACCCGCGCGCACGACACGCTCCAAAACTTTGTGGCCGTCCCGCGCGTTCGGTTCGGCGCGAGGGCGCACCGAACTACAGCCGGGGCGGCTGCGCTCCCCAAAACTATTCTCCCAAAACTACGCTCCAAAAAAATTCGGTCTTCCCCGCGTCTTTCTCTGCGTTCTCTGCGCTCTTTGCGGTTAAAAAAATCGGGGTCACTACGCCTTTCGGCGTATTGGCGGTTTCTACGCCACACGGCATAGTCAGCGCGTGATAAAAATCTTTTCCCTGCTTCTGGCGGTCGTCCTCGCCGCGTGGCCCGCCCGCGCCGCGAACATTGTCTGGGCCAACCCCGCTGGCGGAAGCTGGCACGTCGCGACCAACTGGTCGCCAAATTTCGTGCCGTCCGCAGCCGACACCGCGCTCGTCACGAACGCGGGCAGCTACAACGTCGTCATCACCAACAGCGTCTCGCCCGGCGTGCTGCTCATCGGCGCGGGCAACGTCGTCGTTGATAATTTCGCCACGCTTTCCTGTCCCAGCATGATCGTCACCAACGGCGGCACGATGACGTGGAGCAACAGTTATATCAACGGCGCGCTCACCATTTTTCCCGGCGGCCAACTGATGTGCGCCGCGCCGGGCAGCTCCTACATTTATTCGCTGACCATCACGAACCTCGGCACGGTCAACTGGAGCAGCGGCGGGCTGACCACTGGCGGCACGACGATTTACAACCACGGCCTGTGGGTGGACAGCGGCACGGGCAGCAGCGGCACGGGCGGCGGCGCGCAGCCGGTGTTCGTCAACAACGGCACGTTCCGCAAGACCGGCAGCGGCGCGTCCATCGTTGGCGGATTTAATTTTTTCAACAACAACCTCGTGGACGTGCAGGGCGGCACGTTGAATTTCTCCGGCAGCACCACGAACCTCTTCACCGCCAGCTACACCACGGCGGCGGGCGCGGTGCTGCAATTCACCGCCGGCACCTGGACGGACGCGGGCGGAACTTTCTCCGCCACCGGCACGAACCTCTTCATCGGCACGACGCTGAATCTGCGGACGAATCTTCCGGCCAACCTCAAGCTCACCGGCGGCGACATCTACATCACCGGCACAAACACGTTCCAAGGTTCAGGCGCGATTACAAATCTTTCCATTGATGGAGCCACGCTGCGCGGCACGAACCTCGTCACCGGCACGCTCACGTTCACTGCGGGCAGCATCGCTGATAAACTTACCATCGCGCCCGGCGGCCAGTTCTACGTCACGAACAATTTGTTTAACAAACTTCTCTACGGCGCGACCCTCATCAATCAAGGCACGGTCACGGCTGGCGGCAACCTGAACGCGGGCAAGGCGACGATTGCCAACGATGGCCTCTGGCAAATTGTCGGCGATTACGATTTCAACGATGGCAACGGCAGCCCGGCGCAGTGGACGAACAGCGGCGTCTTGCGCAAGACCGCCGGCAGCAGCGCCAGTTTCAGCCAGTTCGCCGCGAACTTCGTCAACCTGCCCGGCGGACAAGTCGAGGTGCAGGCCGGGCGGCTCATCATGAATTACGGCACGAACAACCAGTTCGGCGGCACGTTCAATGCCACGGGAATCATTGAACTCAACAACGGCGTCTGGACGGACGCGGGCGGCGTGACCATCGGCACGGGAACCAACCGCTTCGTCGGCGGCACGTTCAATCTGCGGACCAACGCTCCGCCCGGACTTCTGTTCAACGGCGGAAATATTTTCATCACCAGCACGAACACGTTTCAAAATTCCGGCGCGATCACCAACCTCACGCTCGATGGCGCGACGCTCGGCGGCACAAATGTCGTCAGCGGCGGCACGGTCACGATGAACAGCGGCGCGCTCGCCGGGCAACTCACGGTGCAGACGAACGGCCAACTCGTCTTCGCCACGTCCGCCAGCAAATTCATCACGCCACTCGTGCTGACGAATCTCGGCACGGTCACGGTTAGCGGCGCGGGTGTGAGTCTCGGCACGACGGCCATCTACAACTCCGGCCTGTGGCAGTTCAATGGCGACTACGGCCTCAACTACGGCGGCGTGGGCGTGAACGCGTTCACGAACTTCGGCACGTTCAAAAAAATTTCCGGCGTCGGCAGCTCGGACAACACTACGATAAAATTTTCCAACCAGAGCAACGCGCTCGTGCAGGTGGACAGCGGCACGCTGGTGCTGCCCGCCATCGCGACGAACGTCACCGGCACGCTGCGGCTGAACGGCGGCACGCTCGCCGCGCATTTCAGCGGCGTGCTCAACGTCGCGGGCGGCACGCTGGACGGCGTCGGCACGGTGGGCGCGAATTATTTTTCCGGCGGCAATCTTTCTCCCGGTCAAGGCGGCGCGGCGCGGATGAATTTTTCCAGCGGCCTCAACTTGAGTTCCAACGTCACGCTCACGCTCGATGGCAGCAGCGCCGCGCCAAATGGCGCGGGCTACGACACGCTCTCCGTGACCGGCGCGGTAAGTTTGGCGAACGCAGTTTTGCAGATCACCGCGCTGCCGACCGTTCCCGCTGGAACAAAATTCACGCTGATTGACAACGACGCTGCCGACGCCGTGAGCGGAACATTCAACGGCTTGCCGGAAAATTCTGTCGTCACCGTTGGCGCACAAAATTTCCGCATCCACTACGCCGGCGGCACGGGCAACGACGTGACGCTCGTGCGCGACGGCGTCATCACCGGCCCGTCGCTCGCGCTGCAAACTTACGCAACAAACGCGTGGACGTTCAACGCGAGCGGCGCGATCCCGCTGACGGCGTTCACCGTGCGCGCCTCCACGAATCTGCTGACGTGGACGAACATCGGCGTGGCGACGAGCAGCGTCGCCGGGAATTTTATTTTCACCGACACGAACGCGTGGCGCTACGCCCGGCGTTTTTACAACACGACGAATTGATAACGTAGCGGCAGGCATCCTTGCCTGCCGTAGAGGGCTGGCTTCCAGCCGCCCGGAAAAACGCCATGAATAAAGATGACGCCAACCATTCCACCGGGCTACGCGCCGTTCGACGTTTTCTCCGCTGGCTGCCCGTCCTCCGTAGCGGCATACCGCGGAGGGTGGAGAAGCCCGGCTCTACGGCAGGCAAGGATGCCTGCCGCTACGGACACATCGCTCGCAAAATTTTTCACCTCTGCTAAATTAAACTCCGTGCGACGCCTTGGAATCAAACTGTTCTCCGCCTTGTCCGCCTTGCTGCTCGTTTGCGCCGCTGCCCGCGCGGACTCGTGGAGTCAGTGGGGAAATGTTTATCCCGCCAACCCCGCCGGGAGCAGGCTCGCCACCGACGGCACGAATATTTATTTCAGCACGTTCCTCGACGGCGTTTATCGCGCCACGCTCGCGGATCGAAATTTTTCGCTGCTGCCCATGACCGGCGTTCCGCTGGCCGATGCAGTCACGAATCCCACCAACGGCTTCGCCGTCTTTGCGGTCGCCGCCACGCCGCAAGGCACGGTCGTCATCGCCATCTCGCCGGTGTGGGTCACGACCAACTCCATCCTCTTCAACCCGCCCGGCTCGTCGGCGAACCCGCTGCCAGTTTTTTTCTGGTTCGACGAGACGAACCAAGTCTGGCAGCCGTCCATCATCGCGAATAAAAATTATCCCTACGTCGGCAACGTCGGAAATTTCTCCATCGCGCCCGACGGTTCGCTCTGGGCTTGCTCCGGATTTTATCCCTACGCCTACCGCAGCACGAACGGCGGGAAAAATTTCACCGCGTTTGACATCAACGCGCGCGTGCCGACGAATTATTTTCCGCTGCCGCTCACCACGAGCCAGTTCACCTTTGGCGAAATTTTTTCCGTGTGCGCCGGCTGGAACAACGAAGTCGTCATCGGCACCGAGACCGGCGGCTTTCTGCACACGACGAACAACGGCGCGACGTGGCGCAGCCTCGATCCGAACTACACGAACACCAACAGCACGAATCCGCTGGGCCGCACCGGCGATGCGCGCGTGGCGGGCATTGACCACTATGGGAATTTTCTCTGCCGCAATTTTCTGATGTCCGTCAGTCCGGCGCGCTCGAACTGGCTCGGCGTCCCGCTCATCGGCTGGCGGCCGCGCGACAATTTGGTGTTCAACGCCAGCAGCGGTTTCACCAACGGCCTCGCTCCCAACACCGTCGTCACACCGCCATCGGGAACGACGTTCGGTTTTGCCAGCCAAAATTATTTACTGCAAGGCGGCGTCTTCCGCTCGCCGAACGGGCGCGACTGGTCGCAGTTCAACACCGGCACCGGCCTCAACTCGCCGTTCGCGACGAACCTCCTCACGAACGCGGTCATCCCGCTCGGCCAGGCCGGCGGCATCGCCATGGTGAGCAACCTGGTTTTCATCGCGACAGGCAACACGATTTATTCGTTCGACTCCACCGTGACGCCGAACCGCCCGCCCGTCGCGCTGCCGCAGAATTTTAACCTCTGGCAAAATGCGCCGACGAACTTCACGCTCGCCGCCACGGACGCGGACGGTGACGCGCTGAATTTTTCCATCGCCCATTTTCCGGCGAACGGCGTCCTCACCGGCACGCCGCCGAATGTCACCTACTCGCCGAGCAATCATTTCACCGGCCTCGATGGGTTTATCTTTGTTGCCGATGACGGCAAAGCCACCTCCGCGCCGGTCTTCGTCAATTTTTACGTCAACCATCTGACGAACACGCTCTCATCCGTCGCCATCACGAACCCGGTGGACGGAAAAACTTTCATCGCGCCCGCC
>JAYVQV010000283.1:0-7494 GCA_043776855.1 Limisphaerales bacterium
TATCCGTGCTCACTTCAATCGAAGCGGAGGACGCCGTGACGGAATTACTTGCGAACCTCACCGGCAAAACGGCGGCGGCGTATTTCAATCTGGAAACCGGCACGAGCCTCGTCAGCGTTTTCGCGGACAAACCATTCGCCAAATCAGTTCAATCGGAAGTGGGCGACGGGCTGGCGAAAATCCAAGGCTGCGGATTAAAAACCGGCGCGGGCATCATTGAAATCACCAAAGTGAAGCGCGAGGACTGGGCGGAATCGTGGAAGAAACATTTCAAGGCGATTGAAATCGGCCATTCGCTGCTCGTCAAACCAAGTTGGATCAAACGGAAGCCGCGCACAGGTCAGGCGGTAATCATTCTCGACCCCGGCTTGAGTTTTGGAACGGGCCAGCACCCGACGACTTCATTCTGTCTCGGCGAGATTGCCCGTTGCCGCCGCGAGAAAGCGCCAAAATCCTTTTTAGACATCGGCACCGGTTCGGGAATTCTGGCGATTGGCGCGGCCAAGCTGGGCTACAAGCCGGTTCACGCGTTTGATTTCGATCCTGAATCCGTCCGCGTGGCCAAGGTCAATGCCCGCGTGAATAAATCCGAACGCCAACTGAAAATCTGGCGCGGTGACGTGACAAAATTGCCGCTGCGCCCGGCAAAAAAGTTCGACCTGGTCTGCGCGAACCTGATTTCCAACCTGCTGATTGCGGAAAAGAAGAAAATCACAGCCCAAGTGAAGCGTGATGGGACTTTGGTGCTCGCCGGAATTCTGGCGGTGGAATTTTCACTGGTGCAAACGACTTTTGAAGGGTTGGGAATGAAACTGGTCGCCAGCAAAGTGGAGAATGAGTGGCGTTCCGGTTCTTTTTGCTTTGCGTAAAAATAATTTTGAACAGTTCTTCCACGGCACGGGTCTTAATTTCTGATTGTCACGGGAGTCGGGATGGTGCAGTTTTTGGTTGGCATCGTTTTGGCTGTAGTTCTGGCGACAGTTTGTGAAAGGAAAATAGCTATGCTGAAAACATCAATGGAAGTCATCAGTGAAGCCGTCCGCGATCCGAAGCATCCGTTCCGTAAAACGGATCATCAGCCCAAAAAGGCGCTCAAGAACCGTTATGAGCGCCGCAAAATCAAAGAATTCCTGAACCTCGGTGACTGGTTGTCCGAGGAAGCCGCGTAGAAATCGTTTAGAAAATTTCGGGACAACTTTTTCCAAAGTGTCCAGTTTGAGCCAGCCGCTTTTTTCTGCGGTTGGCGGTCAAGGGGAAGTCACCGCTGACACTCCGGGCAGATGCCGAAAAATTCCAGCTTGTGGGTGACGGCTTTGAAACCGTTCTTCTTGGCAATCTTCTGCTCAATCTCCGCCGGAAAACATTCCTCAAGCTTCACCACCTCGGCGCATTGCGTGCAGACGAGATGATGGTGATGGCCATCGCTCCCCTCCTCCATGAGTTCAAACCGCGCCGCGCCGTCATGAAAATGAAACCGCTTCACGATGCCGGTCTTTTCCAGCAGGTGCATGGAGCGGTAAATCGTCGCCAGGTCACATTCGCCCTTCGGCATTTCGGAAAAGATTTCCTTGGTCGTGAGCGGATGCGGGTGATGCCGGAGAATTTCCAAAATCGCGGCGCGCGGGCCGGTGATCTTGCGCGACTGACGGCGGAGGCGTTCCGTCAGCGCCGGCAGTTCCTGGCGTTGGTGCGTGTGCTTGTGCGCGCACGGTTTCATCACGATTCAAAAATAACACTGACGATTCCCAGCGCGAGGCCGACGAGCACGGCGAACATTTTCGTCGGCGAAATCCGGTGTTGATCTTCACTCTCGAACAAAATCATCGTCGAGATGTGCATGAAGATGCCGATGACGATGGCCATCAGGTAGCGCGAGTAAACCGCCAGCCCGGTCTGCGAACTGAAAAACATTCCGATGGGCGCCATGATGGCGAACAGGCCGAGGCAGGCGAGCGCGGAAGATTTTTTCATGCCGCTTTGCAGCAACATTCCCAAGAGCGCGATGGAGATTGGGTAGTTGTGAACGACGACGCTGACGAGCAGAAAATGATGCGCGGCTTTATCGTGCGCGGACTGGTGTTCGGGCGACTGGCCAAGTGCCATCGCTTCGACAAACGCATGGATGCACAGCCCGGCGAGAATGCCCACCGCCATGCGTCCGCGAATCTCATGCGCGTGGCCATGCTCGATGCCCATCGAAAACGAGTCCATCGCGATCTGGAGAAAAAATCCGAAGAGAATAAATCCGCCGATGACGAGCGGCTTGATGGCAACGCCTGGTTCCACTTCATACAAATCCGGCAGCAGATGCAACATCACGAGCGCCAGCAGATACGCGCCGGTGAAGGCGTTCAGCACCTTGACGTGGCGCGGGTCGTTCAGCCGCAGGCCGAAGACCGTGACCACACCAAGCGCGATGCTGGAGAGGAGGACGAGATAATCCATTTTACTTTGGCTTAAATCTGACAGCACTCAATTGCAAATCGTTTGCAACTGCACCTCACAAAAAACCGTCTGACTGCAACGTGCAATCAGACGGCAGTGAAATTACTTCATCAGGAGCATCTGGCGCGCGCGCTTGATCGCCTTGGTGAGGCGGCGCTGGTAATGCGCGGGCATGCCGGTGTATTTGCGCGGCAGGATGCGGCCCATGTCGGTGACATACTGGCGGAGCAGCGTGACGTTCTTGTAGTCAATTGCCGCTTCAGTGAAGTCAATTTTCGGCTTCGGACGCGGGGCGCGTTTTTCAGTCGAGCGGCGGTTGCCGCGCTTGTCTTTCTCGGTGTTCGTCTTGCGTGGCATAATTATTTGATCTCCTTGTGCAAGGTGTGGCGCTTCAGAGCCGGGTTGTATTTTTTCACTTCCAGCTTTTCAAGCTGCAACTTTTTGTTGCGGCTGGTGGTGTAGCGCGAGGGCGACTTGCCTTCCTTGCGCGCCTCGGTGCATTCGATGGTGATGGTTTCGCGTGCCATAAAAATTATTCTTTCTCTTTAACTGCCTTTGCGTCTTCCGGCGCGGCGTCGTCGTCGTCCGTTTCAACTTCCGTGGTGCCGACCGAATCAACGGATCCGAGCGCACCTAGACGGCGTGACCGCAACGCGCCGTCTTTTTCCAACTGGGCCTGCGCTTCAACGGTGAAGCGCGTCCAAGGAATCGCCTCGAGGCGAACCCGGGGAATAGTCTTATTGGTCAATTCACAAACGCCGTAAGTTTTCCGCTCGATGCGTTTGAGCGCCTCTTCGATTTCAAACACCGCATCCTGGTCGGACGACAGCAGGCTCAACGCAAAATCGCGGTCAAAATTATCCGTGCCGGAATCCGCCATGTGGAGGCTGTAACCGGGCAACTCCTGCGCGGATTCTTTGGCCAGCCCGCTCATCTGCGCGCGCAACTGATCGCGCAACTGGAGCAGATTGTTGTAAAAACCCAGCCATTCCGGCTTGGTTTTCTTGGCATCCAGCGCAACGCCGTTTTTGCCGAGCGGACGACCGAGAATGGCCGCCGTCGTGGCCGAGGCCTGCGACTTGCCGCGCGGTGCAGCTTTCTTGATAATTTCTTTTTTCTTCGCGGTCACAAAATTCAAAATTCAATTTCGGCAATAAAGCCGGTTCAACTAGAGCGCGGGAATGTATCAAAGCGAATTGAATCCGCCACTAAAATTTTCAAAAACTTTGGAGTCTTCCAGCCCGCACACCAGCGCGACTCAATCCGCGTAGCCCGTGGGGTTTTTCTGATGCCACGCCCACGCGGTTTTTACGATGTCCTCCAGCTTGGGATACTGCGGACGCCAGCCAAGTTCGTTGAACGCCTTGTTCGCGGCGGCCACCAGTTTCGGCGGATCGCCGGCGCGGCGCGGCTTTTCAACCGCCGGGATTTTTTTGCCGGTAATTTTTTCGCACATTGAGATGACTTCCTTCACCGAGTAGCCGTCGCCGTTGCCGAGGTTGAAAAAACCGCTCTTGCCCGGCTGCAAACCCAGGATGTGCGCCTGCGCCAAATCTTTGATGTGAATGTAATCGCGGATGCACGTTCCGTCCGGCGTGGGATAATCCGTGCCAAAAATTTCCAGATGCGACTTCTGCCCGAGCGCCACCGCCAGCACGTTCGGAATCAAATGCGTCTCAATGCGATGATGCTCGCCGAACTTTTCGCTCGCACCGGCGGCGTTGAAATAGCGGAACGCCACGAATTCCAAACCATAAATCTGCTGATACCAGATGAGCGCCTTCTCGAACATCAGCTTGGATTCGCCGTAGGGATTGATGGGGCGCTGCGGCAAATCTTCCGTCATCGGCACGCGATCCGGCGGGCCGTAGGTGGCGCAGGTTGAACTGAAGACGAACTTCTTCACGCCACATTCCACGGCGGCATCGGCGAGCTTGAGCGCGTTGACGAAGTTGTTATGGAAATACTTTTTCGGATTCGTCATGGACTCGCCGACGAGCGCGAACGCGGCGAAATGCAGGATGGCATCCGGCTGCACCGATTTGACGGCGGCAAGGATGTTCCCCTCCGCTTCCGGTCTCGCCAGAATAAATTTCGCGCGCGGATCCACCGCCGAGCGATGGCCTTCGGTCAGGTTGTCGTAAACCGTGACCTGATGCCCCGCGTTGAGCAATTCTTCCGTGCAGACCGACCCGATGTAGCCCGCGCCGCCAGTGACAAATACATTCATCAGTAAATTGTAAAAAAAATTCCGGGCGGTAAAAGTTCAAAATTAAAAAACCACCCGCACGGGTGCAGCTTGACACTGTTCTTGACCAATCCTCCTCGTCCTCGTCCTCGTCCTCGCCGGCTCAAATCGAGGACCAGGACGAGGACGAGGAGGAAGGCCAGTTTCATTCTGGCTTCAAGAGCGGTAGCCAGCTGCACCCGAAAAAATGTGTTTCCCATCTTTACCCGCGCAGTTTTTTCCTTAAAGTAAAAGCTAATGACGCTGGAAACCATCCCGCTGTTCCGCAATTTGAACCCCATCGAATTGCAGGCGCTCCGGCTCATCACCCAGGCCAAAACTTTTCCCGCCGGCCAGGATGTCTTCCTCGAAGGCTCGCCGGGCGACGGCGTCTATTTCGTCAAGTCCGGGCTGGTGGAAATCTCCGCCGGGAAAAGTGACCGCCACGTCCTGTCCCGCCTGGGTCCCGGCGAAATTTTCGGCGAGATGGCCGTCATCGAACACCGCCCGCGTTCAGCCAACGCCTCGGCGGTGGTGGACGCCGAAGTTTTTTTTCTGCCGCGCGGCGAGATGCTTTCCTTCCTCGAACATTCGCCGGGACTCGCGTTCGCCCTGCTCCAGCAGATCAGCCACCGCCTCCGCGAATTCAACCAACTCCATCTCCGCGAACTCGTGCAGGCGGAATCACTCGCCGTCATCGGCCGTTTCGCGCAGGGCATCGTCCACGATTTGAAAAATCCTTTGAGCATCATCAGCCTCTCCGCCGAGATGTTCGACATGCCGGGCATCAGCGCCGAAATCCGCGCCAAGTCGCAAGTCCGCATCCGCAAACAAGTCGAGCGCGTCAGCGACATGGTCAGCGACATTTTGATTTTCACCCAAGGCACGCGCATGGAAACCAACTTGAAGCGCGGCGACTACCGCCAGTTTGTCCTCGATCTCATCGGCGACCTCCGCTCCGAGGCGGAGATTAAATCCGTGCAAGTCGAAATGCCAAGCGCCCCGCCCCCGGTGAACGTGCTGTTCGATCAGCGCCGTTTGAGCCGCGTCTTCTTCAACCTCGCCGGCAACGCCACCGACATCATGCTCAACGGCGGGAAAATTTTCCTGCGCTTCTCGCTGAACGAAAACGAAGTCGTCACCGAATTTGAGGACACCGGCCCCGGCATCGCGCCCGAAATGGCGGACAAACTCTTCCAGCCTTTCGCCACCTACGGCAAAACCAAAGGCACGGGCCTCGGCCTCTCCATCTGCAAAAAAATCGTCGAGGACCACGGCGGGAAAATTTCTGCGCGCGGTGAGGCGGGACGCGGTGCAATTTTTTCCTTCACGCTCCCGCTGGCAAAATGATGCGTGACGAGTGATGCGTGAAATAAAAACTTCGCCGCCGTTCACCGCGCACTTTACAAATCACGTTTCCCGTTTCACGCTTTCCGCCGCATGAACCGCATCAAGCTCCTCTCCGAACAGGTGGCGAACCAGATCGCCGCCGGCGAAGTGGTCGAACGCCCCGCGAGCGTCGTCAAGGAACTCGTCGAAAACTCCCTGGATGCGGACGCTAAAAAAATCTCCATCGAAATCGGCGCCGGCGGACGCAGCCTCATCCGCATCACCGACGACGGCTTCGGCATGAGCCGCGATGACGCCCTGCTCTGCCTCGAACGCCACGCCACCAGCAAGATTGTCCGCGCCGAAGATTTATCACACATCGCCACGATGGGTTTTCGCGGCGAAGCCCTGCCCAGCATCGCCAGCGTGAGCCGGTTCAATCTGACCACGCGCGAACGCGAAGTTGGTAGTGGCACAGGCATCTTGCCTGTGAGTTCAACGCCCGGCCAGGAAACACACAGGCAAGATGCCTGTGCCACGATTGAAGGCACGCAAATCCTCGTCAACGGCGGCACGATTGCCGAAGTCAAAGCCGCCGGCAGCGCCACCGGCACGAGCATCGAGGTGCGGCAGCTTTTTTACAACCTGCCTGCGCGCCGGAAATTTCTCCGCAGCGAAGAGACCGAAGCCGCGCACATCCAGCATTACCTCACGCTCGCCGCGCTCGCGCATCCCGAAGTCGCCTTCACGTTCGTCAAAGACGCCCGCAACGTCTGGCAACTGCCCGCCATAGTGGGACAGGCGTCTCGCCTGTCCAGTTCATCAGTTGCTCCATCAAGAACAAACACCAACACGACCGGCGAGACGCCGGTCCCACTATCCAGCCGCATTGATGCGTTGCGCGAACGCCTCCGCGCCCTGCTCGGCGTGGAAGAACTTTTGCCCGTCAATTTCTCCATTGCGCTCGAAGACGACGGCAAAGAATTGCCGCCCGATGAGACGGACATTTTTGAAACCGCCTCGCCGGAGAAACCTGAAATTAGAAATCAGAAATCAGAAATCAGAATTTGGGGACTCATCGGCTCACCCGGCGTTTCGCGCGCGACACGCGAGAGCCAGTTCACCTTCGTCAACCGCCGCCCCGTGGAAAATCGCGGACTCAACTACGCGCTCATCGAGGGCTATCACAATTCGCTGATGAAAGGCCGCTACCCCGTCTGCTGCCTCTTCCTCGAAATTGATCCCGCCGCCGTGGACGTGAACATCCATCCCGCCAAGCGCGAGGTGAAATTTCATCGCGAGTTTGAAATCCGCAAATACGTCGCGCAGGCAGTTCGAGAAACACTGCTCGCGTTTCATGGCGAACCGCCCAAGCCCTCGGAAAATTTAACCGCCAAGCCGCCAAGCACGCCAAACGAAATTAGATTGGCCGCCGCCGCCGCCACGCCCGCCTTGCCCCGGTTTCCAGAAAAACTTTCTCCCACCACCGAGCC
>JAYVQV010000284.1:0-7416 GCA_043776855.1 Limisphaerales bacterium
GAAATTCTGGCGACGCGCAAGCTCGTTGACCAAATTCATGTGGACGAAAAAATCCGCGACTACATCGTGAAAATTGTTTTTGCCACGCGCAAGCCGCAGGATTTCAAGCTCGATATAAAACATTTCATCCAGTTCGGCGCGTCGCCGCGCGCGACGATTTTTCTGACGCTCGCCGCCAAGGCGTGGGCGTTGCTGCAAGGCCGCGACTACGTGATTCCCGAGGACGTGAAAAGCATCGGCCCCGACGTGTTGCGCCACCGCATCATCCTGACCTACGAAGCCGAGGCGCAGGCCGTGACGACCGACGCAATCATCAAGCAAGTTTTTAATGCGGTGCCGGTGCCGTGAATCCCACGCTTGAATCAACCACCGAAAACAACTAAATTTCTGACATGACTACGGTGGAAGAAATTGAAAGTGCTGCGGAACAACTTGCGCCTTCCGACTTTGGCCGGCTCGCCTCGTGGGTCAGCGCGCGTTATCACGATCTTTGGACACGCCAGATGGAAAGTGACGCGGCGGCGGGCAAGCTGGATTTTCTTTTCAACGAAACTGACACCGAACGTCAGGCCGGTTCACTCCACGACTGGCCTTCCGACAAGCAATGACTTCACGCGCCACGCGCCGGTTTTGGAAGCTCTATCAGGAGCTGCCTGAAAACATTCAACGTTTGGCCGTGAAAAATTACCGGCTCTGGCGCGACAACCCGCGACACCCCTCGCTGGATTTCAAGAAGCTCGCCGGCCACAGTGAACGCTTTTCCATCCGCGTGGGCGACCATTACCGCGCCATGGGCCACAAAATCAATGGCGGCTACGAATGGGTCTGGATTGGCACACATGAAGACTACCACAAACTGCTCGGCTGAATTTAGCCCCGACGTGTTGCGCCATCGCATCATCCTGACCTACGAAGCCGAGGCGCAGGCCGTGACGACCGACGCATCATCAAGAAAGTTTTTAACGCCGTGCCGGTGCCGTGATGCTGGTGGTTGACAAAACCTATCGAACAGGACATCGTAATACGAAATTGATAACGATATGAATACCGTCACACTGTCGCCAAAATTCCAGGTAGTCATTCCGCAAATGATTCGTGAATCACTTCAACTCAAGGCCGGGCAGAAAATGCAGATGATCAATTTCGAAGGCCAGATCGTCATTGTTCCCTTGCGACCTATCAAAGCGATGCGCGGCGCGTTCAAGGGCATGAACACTCATTTTGAAAGAGAGCCGGATCGCCTATGAACGTCGTGGATTCCTCCGGCTGGATTGAATTCCTCGGCGGCGGCTCGAACGCCGATTTTTTCGCGGCGACTGTTTCCGACGCCTCGCGACTGGTTGTGCCGACCATCTCCATGTTTGAAGTTTGCCGTTGGATGCGACGCGAATTGGGTGACCGCCGCGCCCTGGAAGCGATGGCGTTGATGCAACAGGGCAAGGTTGTAGAATTGGACGCCACGCTGGCCATGAGCGCCGCGCGTTTGAGCCTCGAATTCAAATTGCCGATGGCCGATTCAATTATTTTAGCTACCGCCCGCGCCAACAACGCCGTTTTGTGGACTCAAGATGATGATTTTGCAGGTATAGCTGGCGTGAAATACATCGCCAAGAAAAAAGGTGCGAAGTGAAAACCCTGACCTACGAAGCCGAGGCGCAGGCCGTGACGACGGACGCGATCATCAAGAAAGTGTTCAACGCGGTGCCGGTGCCGTGAAATAGATTTACTCAATGGCATACTTTTTCAAATTGCGCGATTTTGAAAAACGCTTTGACTCAATGACTGTTGATGAATTGAAGCAATGGAAAATTTATTGGACAGAACACGCGCAACAGTTGGCTCCAAAAATTCAAAAACTCGCAATGAAACGAGTTCACAAAATTAAAAGAGCAATTGAATTAAAATCCAGAGGGAATTGAAGCAGAAATTATTTTCCATGACCCTCACCGAACTGCTCGCATCCGTCCGCCGCGTCGAGGTGCGCACCAACCGCCTCGTCAACGCCGTCGCTTCCAAACCTCTCGAAATCGAGAGCTTTGGCAATTGTGGCGAATTCGCCATAATTAAACCCATCAAGTTCAAGGAAACTCGAACATCCAACAACTAAAACCATGAGCAAACCGAAATCGTCCATCATCGCCGTCAAAGGCAGTTCGGTCACTGTCATCAGGCAGAACGACACGGACTACATTTCGCTCACGGACATTGCGAAACACAAAGAGCCTGATCGGGCCGACCAGATCATCCAAAACTGGATGCGAAACCGCAACACGGTGGAATTTCTGGGCGTATGGGAGCGGTTGAATAACCCAGATTTTAAACCCCTCGAATTCGAGGGGTTTAGAAGTCGGGCAGGGCTGAACAGCTTTGTGTTGACGCCGCGCCAGTGGATTGATGCCACGGCGGCCATCGGTTTAATTTCCAAGTCCGGGCGCTACGGCGGCGGCACTTTCGCCCACAAGGACATCGCGTTTGAATTTGCCTCGTGGATTTCCGTCGAGTTCCGGCTTTATCTCATCAAGGAATTTCAGCGGCTCAAGGATGACGAAAATCGCCGTCTTTCGCTCGCGTGGAATCTGAACCGCACGTTGTCGAAACTGAATTATCGCATCCACACCGACGCGGTGAAGGCGCACCTGATTCCGCATGAAGTCACGCCGGCGCAGGCGGCCATCACCTACGCGACGGAAGCAGATTTGCTAAACGTCGCGCTCTTCGGCCACACCGCGAAGCAATGGCGCGACGCGAATCCCAAGCTGGAAGGCAATGTCCGTGACTACGCGGGCATCGAACAACTGCTTGTTCTCGCGAACATAGAGGGTATGAACGCCGAATTCATTCACATGGGATTGCCGCAGGGTGAACGGCTCAAACGATTGAACCAAATTGCTATTCGTCAGATGCAGGTTTTGACTTCATCGAATCTGAAAACTTTGCCGGGTGCAAAAAAAAATTAGCATGACCCTCAACGAACTGCTCGCATCCGTCCGCCGCGTGGAGGTGCGCACCAACCGCCTCGTCAACGCGCCTGCGAACGGAGCGCGGCTCTGTGAGCCGCAGCCCTCCCGCCTTGCCAGCCACCAAAACAGTTGCGAGCGCGTTATGTCTGGCGAAGCCGCTGCGGGTCGCAGACCCGCGCTCCGGTCACTTCAGTCGCCGCCGCAGTTCTGCCGGATTCCGCGCGCCGTGCCAGACTGTGGAAATGACGACTTGCTGCGTGGCGGATTTGACTGCGAAATAAATCGCGTAAGGCCACGGCGGCGGAATTTTTGCCTTTCGGGTCAACCGGCTGGCGAGGGGAAACCGTTCGGGGTCTTGGGAAACTTTTTGGAAGGCTTGATAAACTTCACGCGCAAACTTTTGGCCGAGTCCCGGCTCGCGTTCTTCATAGAAGGCAACCGCCTCGGCAAATTCCAGTTCTGCCGCCGCTTCAATGATGACCCGAAAACTCATCGTTTGGCTTGGTATCGTTTTTCAATGTCGGCCATGACATCTTCCAGCGGACGGCAGCGTTCGGGATGTGCCAATGCGTCTGCGGCACGCCGGTCAAGCTCGGCGATTTGTTCGGATGTGAGTTCGTCGTCAAAAGCGCCGTATTTTTCCCAGACTTGTTCAGCAACAGCGTGCTGTTCGTCGGGAGGCAACTGTTCAATTTGTTCGAGAATTTGGGACGCGCTCATGGCGGCAATCTACTCCTTTGGTTTGCCGGTGCAAGCCGGAGTTTTGCCGCAGAAAATTTCGTCATTCGTCATGCGTCATGCGTCATTCACGGAGGTTTCCCCATGACCCTCACCGAACTGCTCGCATCCGTCCGCCGTGTGGAGGTGCGCACCAACCGCCTCGTCAACGACACGATGGTCGGCGCGTATCTGAGCCATTTCAAGGGGCGCGGCATGGACTTCGAGGAGCTGCGCGAATACATCCCCGGCGACGACGTGCGCGACATTGACTGGAACGTCACGCATCGCCTCGGCCGGCCGTTCGTGAAACGCTTCCGCGAGGAACGCGAACTCACCGCCGTGCTCGCCGTGGACGTTTCCGCGTCGTCCAGTTTCGGCTCGGCGAACCGCACGAAACGCGAATTCGCCTGTGAAATCGCGGCCACGCTCGCTTTCTCTGCCGCGAAGAACGGCGATAAGGTCGCGCTGTTACTGTTCACGGATGAAGTGGAATTGTTCGTCCCGCCGCGCAAAGGCCGCCGGCACATTTTGCGGATCGTGCGCGAACTTTTGATGCACCAGCCGAAGAAACGCGCGACGGACATTTCGCGTTCGCTAGTTTTCCTAAACCACGTCCTGCACCGCCGCGCGATTGTGTTTTTGCTAACGGATTTTTTGCACACCGCCGCATCCCCCTCATCCGTCCTTCGGACACCTTCTCCCCCACTGGGGGAGAAGGATGGGATGAGGGGGCGCGACGTGATCCAAGAACTCGGCCTCACGAACACGCGGCACGATGTCATCTGCCTGCACCTGCACGACCCGCGCGAAAGTGAATTGCCGGATGCCGGACTCGTGACCATCGAAGACGCCGAGACGGGCGAGTTGCTGGAACTGGATTCTGGTCGCGGCGGTGTGCGTGAAAAATTTGCCAGCGTGAACGCCAACCGGTTGGCGGAACTGGATCGCGCGCTTATCCGCACCGGCGTGGACACATTGCGGCTCAGCACCACCGAACCGTTTGCGCCGCTGCTGCAACGGTTCTTTGAACTGCGGCGCGGAAGGAGGCGGGGATGAAATCAGGAATGAACAGCGCGCGCTCCGTTTTTAACTGGGACCGCTGGCTTCTAGCCGGCGTGTTGCAGTTTTCTATTTTGAGAACTTGCCGGCTAGAAGCCAGCGGTCCAAGTAGTGTCGCCTGGATGTCTTTGCTCTTGGCGTTTTCAGCCACACCTGCCTTTGCCCAGACGCCGACGAATGCCTTGTCCGCGCTCATTCCTGCCTACGGCGAAATCCCACCGACATTTTGGGAGCTGAACGCAACGGTTGTCAGCATTGATGTTATCGTTTTACTTGCGGTGGCGGTGGCGGTGGCTTGGGAAATTTTCCGGACGAAGCCCGCACCGGTTTTGCCGCCGGAGAAAATTGTGCGCGACGCATTGGCGCGGCGGCGGTCGCAGCCGGAGGATGGAAAATTGTTGAGCGAAGTCTCGCAGATTTTGCGGCGCTACGTCGGCGCGGTTTTTGAATTTCCCGGCGGTGAAATGACCACGGCAGAATTTTGCACCCGCATTTCCCAACACGAAAAAATCGCCCCAGAACTGGCGCAAACGATTTCCGATTTTCTCCGTGAGTGCGATGTGCGGAAATTTTCTCCGGCGAATTCGACAGTTTCACTTGATGCTGTCCAGCGTGCTGGAAGATTCGTGGCGCAGATTCAACAACAAGCTAATCTGTTGAAGCAAGGAGAACTCAAATCATGACTGCGCTTGTTATTGCCGATGATGATGCAGCTATCAATCAGTTGCCGGACAATCGTGCGGATATTCTGATTTCACTTGGAGACTTACTAGAGCCATCCATCAACCACGCAGCGATGCGTTGTGGATGCAGCAGCATTGTTGCTGTGAAAGGGAATCATGATTCTGCTTTACCGTTTGCGCCGCCAGTCGTGGATTTGCATTTGAAAACTTTTGATTTTGGCAGACTTCGTTTTGGTGGATTTGGTGGCTCATGGAAATACAAACCGCGCGGCCATCATTTGTTTGAACAGCACGAAGTCGAGTCTGCATTGCGCGCGTTTCCGAAAGTGGATATTTTTGTGGCGCACAATTCGCCATTGGGAATTCACGACAAGGACGACGAAGTGCATACCGGTTTCGCGGCGTTCTTGCCCTATATTCAAAAGCACCAACCAAAATTATTTTTTCACGGACACCAGCACGTTTCAAAAGAAACGCAGCTTGGTGGAACGAAAATCATCGGCGTGTTTGGTTTCAAATTTTTTGCAATTGATTCATGACCGGCGAATTTGAATTTCAATTTCCGTGGGTGCTGGCACTGCTGGGGCTGCTGCCGGTGTATGCGTTATTGCGCGGAAAAATCGGCAAACTTTCGGCGCTGACTTTTTCCAGCGCGGAGATTGCGCGTGAAGCGGGCGCTCAAGCACGTTCCGCTGCGGGAAGGATTTTATTATTTCTCCGTCTGCTCGTCGTGGCGCTGGGCATCGTGGCGCTCGCCGGGCCGAGGCTGGCGAATTATCACGTCGAGACGGAGACGCCGGGCATTGACATCATGCTCGTGCTGGATTTGTCGTGGTCCATGATGGCGATTGACATGGGCAAGCCGGTGGAAAAACTCACGCGCTTTTCTGCCGCGTCCGGCGTGTTGAAAGATTTCATCGCCAAGCGACCAGATGACCGCATCGGCCTCGTGGCGTTTTCCGGCGTGCCGTATCTCGCAAGTCCGCTCACGCTGAATCACACCTGGCTCGATGAAAATATTTCGCGCCTGCACATCGGCATCATCGGCGAACTGGGCACGGCCATCGGCGACGCGGTGATCGTGGGCGCCAAACGGCTCAAGGCCGTGCCGAACAGCAAGAGTCGCATCATGATTTTGCTGACGGACGGCGACAACAACATGGGCAAGATTGATCCGCTGCCCGCCGCGCAACTGGCCGCCGCGCTGGGCGTGAAGATTTACACCATCGGCATCGGCATCGAGCAGCCCTGTAATCTCCCGGCGTTCGATCCGGCCACGGGACAATTCAAACTGGATGCGAACGGCAACATCATTCCCACGCTGCTGCTGCAACCGGCGAATTATTCTGTGCTTGGAAAAATGTCAGACTTGTCGGGCGGTCACTTTTTCCGCGCCACGAACGCGCGCGAGCTGCAAAATATTTACAACCAGATTGACCGCCTGGAAAAATCAGAGGTGAAGTTGCGGCGCTTCGCAACGTATGAGCCCTTGTTTCACTGGCCGCTGCTTGCCGCGTTCGGATTGCTGGCGGTGGAATTGATTTTGGCGAACACAAGATTTCGCCGCATCCCATGAACATTAACCGCACATTTGTTTTGGGTGGAACAGGCTTCCAGCCTGTTGTTTCGGGCATCTTGCCCGAAACCGACGACAGACGAACATATGCACGGAAATTTTTCGTCAAACCAAAATTGTTCGCAACGGACGAAATCCGGCAGGATGCCGGATTTAACAGGCTGGAAGCCTGTTCCACCATTTTCCTTGAATGAATTTCGCTGATTTCCATTTTGCCGAACCGCGCTGGCTGTGGCTGGCGGCGGTCGCGCCAATTCTTTTGGCATTGCTGCATGCGCACGCGGCAAGGCAGCGTCGCGCGCAGCTTGCGAAGATGGCGTCGCCTCATTTCGTGGAGCAACTCACCGCGTCGCACAGTCCGGGGCGGCGGCGGCTGAAAGAAATTTTATTGCTGCTCGCGTTTGTGCTCGCCGGACTG
>JAYVQV010000285.1:0-7401 GCA_043776855.1 Limisphaerales bacterium
CCGTTCTCGCGCTTGAGCATCGGACACGCGCCATCATCCGTGTCTGGCAATTCTTTGCGCCCAGTTCCGCGCAAAGCTTTCGCCGCGAGCAAAGCTTCACCTTTCGTCAGGTGCGGCGTCTGGCCGGTGAGTTGGAACTGGCAGCACTCCGTCCGCGCGATGCAGTTGCGCTGGATGGGACGCTTCGTCAGCTCCGCGTAAATCGCCCGCACTTCGGCGAGCGCGCTGGAAATTATTTCACTGTTCATGATGCCGCTGCTAATTCAGTTTTTCTCGACGGAAATGCCCAGCGCGTTGACTACGGCGCGTTCGCGTCCGTCGGTTGGGGCGTTGAGAATTTTCATTTTTCCATCCGCGCGCACGGCCATCACCGAACTGCCGCCGCCGTCGAGGTTCAACGCTTCCGTGCAGCCAAGCCGCAGCATCTCCGCCGCAAGCTCATCGTAGCTCATGCCCACGGCGACGCCGGGCTTGCGGCCATCCACGAGCAGCAGCGTCAGCTTGCTATGCGCCGCGTCGAGGCCGACGACGGTGCGCGGATGACGCACTTTGGTCTTGTGCGGAATGATTTTTCCACCTTGCACGAGCATTGTATTGCCGCCGATGACTTCCCAATCATCAGCCGCTGGTTGCGTCAAAGTTTCAAACGTCACCGCTCCGTTCGTGTGGACGACGAGGCACGGGCGCGCGTTGGTGGACGTGGACCAAGTCAGACCGTCCGTCATCGCCGGGCCTTCCGCGAGCGCCCACTGATGCGCGCGATAGGCGGAGTTGGTTCCCTCGCCGTCATTGACGCCGCGCGCGATGAAGAAATCTCCGTTCACCACCAAATCAAAATGCTCGCGCTCGGCGATTTTCGTCGGCTCCATCAACGTCGTCTGCCATTTGCCATCGCCGTCCGGGTCGGAGCCGCCGCGCGAAACGCGCAGATGCAGCCGGGGATTTTTCAAATCCACCACGGCGACGAAGAAATGCGTCGGCGGATTGGTGCGCGTTTCGGAGTGGATGAAAATTCCCGGCAGAACCTCGCTCGCCGTCGAAATTTCGGCGCTGGCTGTGCGCGGCAAAATGCTGTTGAGCAAAGCCAGCCACAGGGTGGAAAAAATTATTCCTTTCATGCCCGCAGCTTGGAGAAACTGCCGGTGGATTTCAATGCGGCAAAATTTGGAGCGCGGGCGGCCCGCCCGCCGGTTGTTGAAAAATACCGCACGAAGATTGCGAAGCTGGCGAAGCCGAAGTGGTTTTGTTTATTGCTCCACCCGCTTCGCCGCCTGCGCGCGAAAAAGTATCGCTGCCGACTTTTGATTGGAAGCACACGCGGGCGAGCCGCCCGCGCTCCGCCGCCAGGAGCACCGCGAAATTTCCCTTTTCATCGGCGCGGCTTCCACTAGATTGCCGTCATGTCCGAAATCGCCAAATTCGTCAACCACGGTGCCGCCGGCATCACGCCCGCCATCGCCGAAAAAGTTTTGCGCCACCTGCCGCAGTGGAAGCTGGAGTTCACCCAGATCAGCGCGCCGAAATTTCCGCACCTCGTGGATCAGCTTGAATTTCTCGCGGACGCCGTCGAGGACGCGCTCGAAGGTGCCTACAAAGATTTGCCGTTCGTCGCCGTGGCGCAGGCCGTGTTCGCCGTCGTCTATGCCCACAAAAAAATCGGCGTGGTGCTCGACAGCAGCCTCGAACTCGGCGGCGCGGACAACTCCAGCATCGTCCGCGCAGTTTTGATCCAGAACGAAACCGCCTTCGCCATCTACGCCAGCAAGCAAGGCGTGGACTGGCGCAAGATCACCAGCCAGGCTTAAAAATCATCCTCGTCCTCATGCTCATCGTCATCCCTCAAAAAAGCGGAGGATGAGAATGAGGCGGACGATGAGGATGAATGTAAAAAGCCAATGCAAATTCCCTTGGTGATGACCATCATCAGTCCCGACCGCACGGGCTTGGTTGAATCCATCGCGCGCAGTGTCGCTGAACACGGCGGCAACTGGCTGGAAAGCCGGATGTGCCGGCTCGGCGGCGAATTTGCCGGCATCCTGCGCGTGGAAATTCCGGCGGCGAAAAAATCCGCGTTGCTGGCCGCGCTGCAAAAACTTTCGGTGAACGGATTGCAAATCGTCATCCGCGACGACGCGCCTGCCGCCACCGCTTCCGGCCAACAAACCAAACTGGAAATCATCGGCAGCGACCGGCCCGGCATCGTCCGTGACATCACCAGCGCGCTTGCCCGCGCGGGCGTGAACGTCGAGGAATTTTCCAGCGAACGCGTCAGTGCGCCGATGAGCGGTGAAACCTTGTTCAAAGCCAGCGCCCGGTTGCAACTGCCTGACCGCTGCGATGTCGCCGCGTTGAAACGTGATTTGGAAAAAATCGCCGCCGACTTGCTGGTGGATGTTTCGTTCGCGGAACTGCAACGCGAAGGCCGCCTATGAAATCGCTGACCAATCTTAAAAAGCCGTTTGGCACGGCCAAGATGGTGTGCATCAAAAACGTCCGCTACCTGGCGTGGGAAGACGCGTTTGACGTGGAATTTGACGACGGCTTAAGTTTTCTGGAAACGCACGCCGCCATCCGCAAGGCCAATAAAATTTCCACCAAGGCCGAGCCGGTGGAAATTGTGCTGGATGAAGAATGTCGCATCGGGTTTGACGTGCATTACGACAACGGCCAGACCGCCGAAGTCTCCTGGGCTTTCATCCGCGAACTGCCACCGAAGAAATAACCCTTCTGAATTTATGGGCAAAGTCCGGCGCGGCGGTTACGTTTTCATCTGGTGGATCGGCGATCACACGCCACGCCACATCCATGTGTTTGACAAGCACGACCGGCTCATCACCCGCGTGAATCTGGAGACGATGCAGCCGATGGACATTTCCAAAATTAAAGGTAAAATTCTGGTGTTGATACGCCAGTTGCAAGACGAAGGCCGCCTATGAAAACCGCCATCCACAGCGCCAAAGTGCCGTTCGGGAAAGGAAAATTCTCGAAGGTGAAGAACGTCCGCTATTTGAGCTGGGAGGACGCGTTCGACGTGGAATTTGCCGACGGCCTGTGCATCCTTGAACCGCACGCCACCATCCGCAAGGCCAGCAAGATTTCCCCCAAGGCCAAGTTCGACCATCTGGAAACCGAAGACTGGTGCCAGGCCGGCTTTTATGTGCATTACGACAACGGCCAGACCGCCGAAGTCTCTTGGGCCTTCATCCGCGAACTGCCGCCGAAGAAATGAATGCTTGAATTATGGGCAAAGTCCGGCGCGGCGGTTATATTTTGTTCTGGTGGATTGGCGACCACGAACCTCGCCATGTGCATGTGCGAACGGCCAAGGGCAAAAAGCTGGGCCGTTTGAACTTGGAAACCAAGCGCGGCATGGAAGGCTGGACGCCGCCGAAAGATTTGTTAAAGATTGTTGAACAACTGATGCGCGAAGGCCGTTTATGATGCCGACATTGAACCGACTGAAAAAGCCGTTTGGCACCGCGAAAATGGTGGACCTCACCGCCGTGCGTTATCTGGCATGGGAAGATGCGTTTGAGGTGGACTTTGAGGACGGCCTGACTTTTCTCGAACCCCATGCCACCATCCGCAAGGCGAATAAGATTGCTCCGAAGGCGCAAGTGGAGCGCGTGGAGCTTGAGGACGAATGTCACGCGGGTTTTTATGTGCATTACGACAACGGCCAGACCGCCGAAGTCTCCTGGTCATTCATCCGCGAACTGCCGCCGAAGAAATAATTATGAGCAAAGCCGCCGCCGCCAAAAGGCCGCAGCTAAATAATTCGCACGAATCCGCGACATCACCTCCGACTGCTTGGCTTTGGTGAAAACGTCAGACATTCAATGGCTCGCCATAATCCGCCGCCAGTGCCAGCCGACGGTCTATTTCATCCGGCTCGTGTTTGTGCATCCGGTCGTAAAGGCCGCACCATTGGGCATCGCACGGATATAATTCTTCTTCTGACAGTTCAGCGGATTCAACTCGCCGCCACGCCTCGGCAGCGAAGCGTTGCACCACGCGCGGCCAACCGCTGTCTGCATCTTCAAATCCGTCCGGGTGCAAACCGGGAAATAGATAGGCCACACAATTCCAGACGCGCAGAAATTTTTCGCGCGGAAGATTGTTAAGGGGTTGGTGAAACGCCAGCCGCAACTCGCGTCCGGCTGAACGCAGATTATTTGGAATGCAAATTGATTCATTCATACGCCTCTGCTTTACCAGGTTTTCCGCCGTTTGCCAGGAAGAATTTTAGATTATTTTCAGTCTCAAAGGGTGGCAAGATTCGCCGCGTTCAATTCTTGGAACTCGCATCGCGGAATACAAACCACACTGCTCGCTCCACCACCCATTCCTGGTCCACCCGCTCTCGGCACCCATGATGCAAACCGGGCTAACTGCTCAAAAGTAATGAACCTCCAGGCGACAAGTGCGCGTTCTTCCTGATTGTTGATCTCTCGGACTACAAAAAGTGAATGCAGATTACCTTGCCGGGCTGCGTAGTGGGCCAGCTTTACAAAAGGACCGACATCCAAACCAAAATAATCACCGAGGCGGGGATCATTCGCCGGTGTCTTTTCCTTGATTTCGAGCGGATAGGTAAATCGCTGTCCCCAAAATATCCCGTCCACGTCTGAAATCTCAGCCATCAATGGGTTATTAAACGCGACGCGCAAGTTTTCCTTTGAAAACTCTTCAGCAACAGCCACAGCGGGTATGTCATCAACAACACTGTGATAACGAAGATTATTATATCTGCGAGTTCTTCCACTGAAAACAGCGGTTACGCAATCGGGAAATGGCCGATAATTCTGTTCAACAGGAAGACCGAGTTGGACGGCGTGCCAGCGTAGCGATTGTGTATCGTTGATTGTTTCAATCACCCCGGCACAAAAGTATGCCGAAATTCCTGTCTGATGAAATGTGGAGCAGATTGTGTGTAACCCATGATCTGGTGCTGGCAGCTCTCGATTGAGTGGATAATCAGTGTCGGGAGCTATTGTTTCAGGAAAAAAAACGGCGGTGTTATGCGCGAAATTTCCTGCACCGATACGGCGAGCTATCCAACCACCTCTCGATACACGTCCAGCGAAACCAATCGCGTTAAGATGCCTTCTGAAATCCACCTCTGCCAAAAGTCCGTTCAGTTTATTTCTGTTAAGGCTAGAAATACTCCGCGAGAGATATGCTCGCATTGATTGTTCGGTTAATGAACTCATAGTTTTTTCTTTGAAATTATTTTTTTGTTTTGAGGCCGAATCGCGCCAGCGGCTTTTTTGGTTTTGAAATAGCTCACCGACTCTGCAATCCGCTTTGCAGTTTTTTTGTTTTCCTTGTCGTTCATGGCTAGAATAAGTTCGGGTCTGCAATCAACCGGGCGATGCAATGTTGACACGACGGCTTTTGCAATCCGCTCGACCACCGGCACAACGACGGAATTCCCAAACTGTTTGTATGCCTGTGTGTCTGAAACTGGAATTTTGAAATTTGCCGGATAGCCCATGAGCCTTGCACATTCACGGGGCGTGAGGCGGCGCGGGTTTTTTTCTACTCCTTGCGAAATCAAAATCTCCGAGCCGTCTTTGTAGTATCGCGCACTTAATGTTCGCGAGTGTTGCTCTCCAGTTACCAACCCAAAACCAAAACCATTTCCCGCCGCGCGATGTTTGGCTGCGTAATCTTGCAGATATTTCCAAAGATGATCGGTGAGCGTGTATTTGTCCGGCACGTCCTTTTCCAAAATGGAATTGAGTTTCGGCCCTTCCGCCGGAAATTGCGGGAACTCAAAATAGCGCGGCTCGCGGAAACCGACGAGAAAGATGCGCTCCCGATGCTGTGGCACGACGCTCTGGGCGTCTATGACTCTGGCATAAACGTGGTAGCCCAGATGTTCCTCCAGCGTCTGCATGATGATTTGAAACGTGCGCCCCTTGTCGTGGCTCTTGAGATTCTTCACGTTCTCCAAAACAAACGCTGCGGGCTGGTGGTATTCAATAATTTCAGCAAGCGAGAAAAACAGATTGCCCTGTTCCTTGTCGTCAAAACCATGCGCCCTGCCGAGGCTCAATTTTTTGGAGACGCCCGCGATGCTGAACGGCTGGCAGGGAAATCCAGCACAGAGAATGTCGTGTTCGGGAATGTCCGCCACCGCCACGGAATGAATGTCGCCGTGCGGCTTCTCGCCAAAGTTTGCCGCGTAAGTTTCCTGCGCTTTCTCATTCCAGTCCGAAGAAAAAACACACTCGCCACCCGCTTTTTCAAACGCAATACGAAAGCCGCCGATGCCGCAAAACAAATCAATGAAGCGAAGTTTGTTGTGAGAACCATTGCCATTGACGTGGTATGGCGGTGAATCTTCTCGTAATGCGAAGGCTTTGATTTTATTCCGCTTTTGTTTCATTGAAATTATGCGAAACAAGATTATGGCTTGAATCGATTGCGGGCAAGCGCGGGGATTTCTGCCGCCGCAAACTTTCGTGGGCGCAACCACCAACGGAAATCAATTTGAGCGGAAACTAAAAAATTTACCGCGCGGTTGGACAATGATGCTTGAACTCCTTAAAACCGACGGCAAGCGCTGCGTGAAGACTGGAACCTCGCCCGCCAAAACCAACCGGTGCTGCCCATTGAACCGCTTGAATAATTTTGTCTCCCGCCGTGCCGTTTTTGATTTATCCTTCGCGCAATGTTTGAACTCCTCAAAACTGATTCGACCACCAAAGCGCGTCTCGGCAAACTGACCACCGCGCACGGCGTTGTGGACACGCCCGTGTTCATGTCCGTCGGCACGCAGGCCAGCGTCAAGGCGCTCGACCCGCGCGAACTCCACGAGATGGGCACGCAAATCATTCTCGGCAACACTTACCATTTGAACATCCGGCCCGGCCTCGATGTCATCCGCGCCGCTGGTGGGCTGCACAAATTTATGAATTGGGAGAAGCCGATTCTCACCGACAGCGGCGGCTTTCAAGTTTTCAGTCTCGCAAAAATCCGCAAGGTGAAGGAACACGGCGTGGAATTCCGTTCGCATCTTGACGGCTCCATGCTCTTCATTGGCCCGAAAGAATCCATGGAAATCCAGCGCGTGCTCGGCTCGGATATCGCGATGTGTTTCGACGAATGTCCGCCGCACGACGCGCCTGCGAAGGAACAGCGCCTCGCCGTCGAACGCACCATCCGCTGGGCGCGTGAATGTCGCGAACAACCGCGCGCCGCCGGACAAAAAGTTTTCGGCATCGTGCAGGGCGGCAGCAATCCCGCGTTGCGCGAGGAGTGCGCGAAGGCGCTCGTCGCGATGGAATTTGACGGCTACGCCATCGGCGGCGTGAGCGTGGGCGAACCGGAACCGGAGATGATGAAGGCGATTGAACTCGCCGAGCCGCATCTGCCCGCGCACAAGGCGCGTTA
>JAYVQV010000286.1:0-7389 GCA_043776855.1 Limisphaerales bacterium
GGATTAGCTCAGTTGGTAGAGCGTCTCAATGGCATTGAGAAGGTCAGCGGTTCGAGACCGCTATCCTCCACCATCCGGCGGCAACAGTTTTCAGTTTCAGTTTCAACTTCGCCCGCAAAAAATTTATTCTCCCGTCAGCACCAGCAGCGAAACGCCTTGGCGCGGCAGGCTGAATTTAATTTCCGCCGCGCCGTCCTTGACTTCAATTTTTTCCGGCTCACCGAGCGCAGATAATTTCCCCGCTGCCTCCAGTTCACTGAATTGTTTTTCCGAAAGCGGCGCGGGTGAACCCATTTTTTGCCACGCGGAAAAAGTATTCGCGTGGTCAGCATCAATGACGCAGCGCGTCAGCTTGGCCTTGCCGGAAGCAAATGAAATTCCGGCCAGCTTCAAATCCACTTCCGCGTCCGCACCGGGCAGGTCATCATCGTGATAATGCCACACGAGCACGGCGATTTTATTTTTTCCGCTGCTCGCGATGGCGGAAACATCCGGCTGGCCGCGCACACCTTTCCTTCTCATATCGTCGAGCGAAACCGCGCCGTCGCTCGTGACGGCAAGCTGCTGCCCGCTCATCTGGCTGAACATCCGAAACACATTCAGCACCGGCAAATCTAGTCCCGCGCTCGCAAGCTGACGGAAGCCCGCGAACGGCGCCTGGTCTTCAAACGTGAACGCCCACGTCAGCGCCGCGTCCAAGTTCACGCCGTGCCGTTGCGCGAGTTCCCATTTGCGCGCGAACACCGCCGCCGTGTAGCTCGAATACATCGTGCCGTTGCGATAGCCCATCTGGTCGCCTTGACACGCGGCACAACCTTCGGGATCGGATTCGCCGATGACGATGGGAATGTTTTTTAATTCAGGATATGACTTCACAATGCTGAAACCGGAATCCACCGCCTGCAACTGGTTCGCGATGCCCATGCGGACGTGACCGTTCGTGAACGTCGGCGAACCTTTCGCGTGGAACGCCACGAAGTCCAGCGGCGTGCCGATTTTTCCCGTCGCATAATTCGTCCCGCGCAAACAATGCTCGATGAAATCGCGCGTCCACTTGCCGCCGCTGCCCGCCGCGTCCGGCCCACCGACGCGCGCGTTCGGCAACGCGCGGCGCACGCCGTCCACCGCGTAGTCGTGCAGCTTGTGAAATTCCCACGGCGGCGCTTTCCAGTAACTGCCGTTCGCTTCGTTCCAAACTTCCCAATACCACGTCTCGACTTCCGCCTTGCCGTAGCGCCCGATGCAATGGCTCACCCATTGGCGCACGAGTTCGCGCCACTTGTCATAATCTTTCGGCGGATACGCCCAGCCCGTTTCGATGTCGCTGTATTTTGCGCCCGGCGACCAGTGATGTTGATACGGCTGCGGATGAATCGAAAGCGCCTCCGGCATGAAACCAATCTGCGCGTAAGCCTTCACGCCATTCGTGATGTAGGCATCGAAAATCGCGTCGAGAATCTTCCAGTTGTAAATCGGCGTGCCGTTCGTGTCCTCGGAATAAACGCCGGTGGAACCCCACTTGAGCGCGGGTGTGCCGTCGCCGGAGCAAAGCAAATTATGCGCGCGGAAAAAAACATCGTGCGGTTTCAGCGCGCCGAGTTCGCCGATGAGCTTGCGCCCGTTCTTCATCGTCGCGTAATTCGGTTCATCCGCGCCGAACATCCGCCAGATGGGTTTCAATTCGCCGAGCGACTTGCCCGCGTCCACCGTGATGTTGACGGGAAAGGAATTGGAGTCCGCCGCGAAAATTTTCACAGCGGAAAAAATTCCGACAGCACTCAAAAAAAGTTTGGTTTTCATGTTTTGTCTCTGCGTTCTTTGCGTTCTCTGCGGTTAAATAGTTTTGTCCCGCAATGCGGCTGGCAAACGGTGTGGACGCACGTTGTCAAAACATTGCAGCATCGCAAACCGCCGCAATGACGCGGGCATTCCGACAGCGGTGAAACCCGGATGCCCCGTCGCCGGAAACGGCCCGCCGTGATTCATCGCCGCTGTAACGGCCACGCCGGTCGGCATCTTGTCGTTGAGCAAACGCCCGACGCGCGCCCGCAGCAGCGGCGAAAGCTGCGCGTAAAGCGCATCGTCCGCGCCAGTCGTGTCCGAATAAATCGCGCCGGTGAGATTGCCTTCGAGATGCGACAAAACTTCCGCGGCCTGCGACGCAGCGCGCACGACCACGACGAGCGAGGCGTTGCCGAAAACTTCCGTCTGCAATTGTTCCGGCGACGCCAGAAATTTCTCCCCACTCACGCGTAGCAGCGTGTTCGCAAATTTATTTCCCCCGAGCGGCGCACCGCCGGTCACGAGTTCTGCGCCCGCTGCCACCAGAGTTTTTACGCCGGATGAAAGGTTGGTCGCCACGCCGGATGAAAGCAACGTTGCCGGAGTCGCGGATTCCAATTTTGATTTTACGCAGGAAATAAATTTCTCCGCATCCGCGCCGGCGAATAAAATCACCAAGCCCGGACTCGTGCAGAATTGTCCGCTCGCCATCAAACAACTGCCGGCGAATTCCTCCACGATTTTTTCACCGCGCTCCGCCAGCGCGCCCGGCAAAATCACGACCGGGTTGATGCTCGACATCTCCAGATAGATGGGTTTGCCGACCGCGTCCGCCGCCGCTTTTAATTTCATCCCCGCCGCGCGGCTGCCGGTGAAGCCGACTGCGCCGAGCCGTTTGTCCGCGACCATCCGCAAACCGTCTGCCGGCGAAATTTGATAAAGCATCTGCACTGTCGCGAGCGGCAAGCCGCTTTCGCCGAGCGCAGCGAAAGCCTCTTCCGCGAGCAGCTTCGTGGTGAGCGGATGACACGGATGCGCCTTGGCGATGACGGGATTTCCCGCCGCGATAGCCGCCGCAAAATCGCCGCCGGCCACGCCGTTGTAGGCGAATGGAAAATTATTCGGGCCGATGCAAAACACCGGGCCAATCGGCGCGAGCATGGAACGGATGTTTAGTTGCGCATCAATCGTCGGCAGCGCCCACGCGCCATCGAGCGCCGCCGCTGCTGCTTGGCGCAATTGATTTGTGGTGCGCGGCAATTCCACATCGCCGAGGCGCGGCGATTTTGGCAGCGCGGTTTCGGCGTGCGTCGTTTCGACGATTTCACTTTTGCGTGCCTCGATGCGTTCGGCGTAGCGCGTTAAAAATTTTGCGATCTGTTCCGGCGGCGTAGCGCGCAGAATTGTTGCCGCTTCAACAGCGGCGGTGAGCGCAGCGTCGCAATCCGCCCAGGTGCTGGTGGGAAATTCACCCGGCAATTTTTCGCCGGCGGCGGGATTTTCCGCGCGAAAAGTTTCGTTAAATTTTGCCGCGCGCCATTGGCCGGCGATTAAAACAGGTTGATCAGACATGGGTTTTATTAGCGTTGATTGAACAGCAGCCGGAAGAACGCAGGGGCGTTCGTTCCCGGGCCTTGGATGGTTTGGGGATTGGCCGAAAGCGGGACGCCGTCGTTGCCGGGAACATTCCAGAGCGACCAGTTGGAAAGGTTCGTCGAGCTTTGAACTTGCGCGACCGCGTTGGAAGACAGTGAAAAGCTGACCGTCAACGCGCCGCCGGGCGAGAGGGCGACCGCAAGCTCTGGATTTGTGTCCGCTCCCAATGGCGATGTGCCGGTGAGATATTCGAGCAGATTGACGCGGCGGTCGGCGTCCGGGTCGGCATTTTGCGCAGCGGAGGGATTGTTGGTCGCGCCAAAATATAAAATCTGCCAGTCGCTGAACGCCATCCGGTTGGTGTCGAACAACTGAATCCATTGCGTGATCAGCGCGATGTTTGTCCAGTCCAGTTCGCTTGATGCAAGCGGCGGCATTCTTGTGAAACCATTCGTGACGGCAATGCGGTTCAGGAAGATGGAATGCAGCGGATCGTTCGGCACAATGTATTTATTCACGGAACTGCCGCCATTATTGATCGCCGCGCCGTTGATGATGCCCGCCGAGAATAACGGCGTTTGCGCACGTCCGTCCCAGGTGCCGCCGCCCGGGCCGCCGGGGCGATGGCAGTAGGCACAATTCACGTCGAGGTAGGAGCGCACGCGGGTTTCGAGCGGAAAATTATTTTCACCCGCGCCGACGTGGTGCGGCAAAGTGTTGACCGGTTCCGGTGCGTTCGTGAAATAACCGGCGGCTTGCAGCAGTTCAAGCTGGTTGCCGGAAAAATTTCCCAGCGTGTTCGTGCGATTGAGCTGTCGCGTGTTGAACGACAAGGCGAACCCGGCGGGCGAGTTGTGGCACGACAGACATTCGGCGCGCGTCGGAATGTGCCACGGCTGCGGGTAAGGCTGTCCGTTGTTGGTGATGGCGAGCGTAAAATCCGATCCCGCGTCCGGCACCAGCGCCGCGTCAGTTTGGTTTGTGTTCCATTGATAACTCACACCATAGACGCCGCCGGCATTGCGCACGAGCAGACGCGTTTCGATCCGTCGCTTGGTCGCGGGATTGCCGCGCTCCATTTCCATGTCAAAATGTTTCACCCAGATTTCATTCGTCGGAAATGTCCACACGCCATCGCGCGACCACGTCATCTTATTCGTCGCGTCAGGAATGATGAACCAGCGGCTCTTCACGGCGTAGTCGCTCCAGAACGCGAGATTGGGCGTGTAATTAATAACGCCGGGCGAGGGCGACAAATCCGTGAGGTCGGCGAACAACCCGGTGTCGCTCAATTTTGCCGGATACGTTCCCGAGGGAGTTCCCGCCGTGAGCCGCAGAATTTGTCCGGAGGAGATGTTCGCGGCCAGCACGTCGCCGTTGAACGGGTCGGTGCCGAACGCCACGATGTTCGCGAGGCCGGTGATGCGGTTGCTCGAAACGAGCGAACCATTCGTAACGGTGAGCGCCCAGATGTTTCCTGAAACGTAATCACCGCAAATATAATTATTAGTGAGCGATGGAATTTTTGCGCCACGATAAACGACGCCGCCGCTGACCGAACTGCCCTGAAAATTCCCGCTGCCGTGCGAGTATTCAAAAACCGGACGCGTGTAAGTGAAGCCGCCCGGCAGCGACCCGATGCGCGGGCCGTTGTGGTTCTGCTCGTAAAAAGCCCAGCCGCAGTTTTGTCCGTTGGTAATGATGTAAACGCCTTCGTAAGTATCCTGCCCGACGTTGCCACACCAGAGATTGCTCGTCGCGAAATCAATGGAGAACCGCCACGGGTTGCGCAGGCCGACGGCGTAAAGCTCGGTGTAAATGGAATTGGAATTGACGGTCGCGCCGTTGAAATTTGTCCGGCCAATGTAGGGGTTGTTCGGCGGAACCGCATAAGCCGCCGCCCCGCCGTAAAGCGGCACGGTGGAATGAAGATTGGGCGCGCGGCTGCCGGGTTTCTTGTCCACATCAATCCGCGCGATGCCGGAATAAAATCCGCCGTCAATTTTCTGCGCGTGGCCTTGCGTGTCGTTTTGATCGCCGCCATCGCCGAGCGAAATGTAAAGATAACCATCCGGGCCAAAGTGCAGGTCGCCGCCGTTGTGATTGTTCGCCGTGTCGGGCTGGCTGAAATAAATGACCTCCGAGGCCGTGTTCGCCGCGTTGGAATTTCCCGCCTGCACGGTGAAACGCGAGAGCCGCTCGTAAATCGTGCCGTTGGTGGTCACGGAATAATAAATGTAAAAATAATTGCTGCCGGGAAAATTGGGATGGAACGCCAGCCCCAGCAATCCCTGCTCGCCGCCGGTGCTGATCGCCTCGCCGCGCGACGTGAGCAGCGCGGGCAGATCGAGGAACGTGAACGCCGTTGAAACCGACGGGTTGAGGTTCGTGACGACTTTGATCAGCCCGCCTTTTTGGCAGACGAACAAACGATTCGTTTCACCCGGCGGTGTCGCGAGACCGAGCGGAGAGCTGAACGTGACGTTTGGAAACGCGTTGTCCAGTTGATAGGCCGTCGCGGGTGGCAAAGCGGGAACAAACAAAGTGTTGTTGGTCAGGCGCAGGTTGTTGGAAAAGGAAATCGTCACGCTGGCCGGCGCGGACTGGCCGCCAGCACCGCTGACGCGATAAGTGAACGCGTCCGACGCCGGCGTCCCGTTCGTGTGCGCGTAGAGGATGTTGCCGGCACTGTCCGGCGTCGCGCTGCCAAATGACGGCGGCGTCACGATGGCGACGGTCGAAGGAAGAATGCTTCCCGAATCATTCGCCAGCACAGGAATGCGAACCTTGTGCGCCGGATTGATCGTCGCCACATCCGGTTGCGCCGTGGGCGCGGGCGGATTTGGCCCGGCGAGAAAACTGTTCGTGATTTCCGTCACGGTCAGCGCGTGGTTGTAGAGGCGAAATTCGTTGTAAGAAATGTTCGCCTGGCTGTCGCCGCTGAATTGTGAACGGCCCAGCCAGTCGTTCACGTCCGCAATGTTGCGCAGATGAAAATTCAAATCGAGCGAGGCGGCCAAAACCGCATTGCGATACCAGCGCATCTGCGCGCCAGCCGCGCCGGATGATCCCGCGCCGTCCTCGACCACGATTACAAATTGATATTCCGTGCCGTTGGCGAGCGTCGCGCCAATGTCCACGTTCAATTCAGCCGCGCCCCCCGAACGACTGGCCATGCGCTGGGTGTTGGCCGTCGTGCCGCGATTGACCGCCAGCAACAAGCCATCGGTGGACGACGTTGTTCCGGGCGCGGCCGATGCGTCCGGCTTGATCTCGCCCGCCGCCGCCCCCGTGCCCATGCCCGCGATGTTCATCTTCCCGAAATCAAAAAGCCGGTGATAGTTTTTGGCGGATACGAGCGTCGCCCACGTTTCGACGGTGAGGTTTGTTTTGGAAGAAATAAGGCCGTTTGGCAAATCCACATACGCGGAGATGGCGGCGGGGGTCTGGTTGCCGGTGGTTGAGCCGGCAAGGGTCATCACCGTGCCGCTGAACGTCGCGCCGATGCCGACGACGACGCCGTTCGAGCCGGAAACAGAATCGGTGATGACCGTTCCCGCCGGCGCAGAACCGGCGGCATTATTGAACGACCAGCGGTTGACCAGCGCAGCTTCGACGGAACACGCGGCCAGCATTGAAAGAAGAATAATTAAAACAAAACCCGCTCGAAGCGCTGGACGCCCCGACCAAGCCTCATTCAAAAGTATTCCAAAAAATTTCATGCAAAATTGAATCAATGACCCTTGCCGTTTCTAAAAGACTCGACGACGGCGGCAATGTCCTTCTCACCATGTCCGTTGGCAATACCCATTTGAAAATCTTTCAGCGCGGCGGCAGCGGTGGCAAGCTCCACCGAAAGTTTGCCGCCTTCTTGAATCGCGTAGGTCAAATCTTTCGCCATCAGCCGCAGCAAAAAATTCGGCGTGAAGTCCGGCGCGGTCATGCGCGCGGAAACCGCCTTCACCAGCGGACTGCCGGGTGCGCCGCCGGTCAAAACTTCCAGCGCCTTCG
>JAYVQV010000287.1:0-7387 GCA_043776855.1 Limisphaerales bacterium
ACGACGGGTTTGACCGGCTGCTCTGGACTGGTGAACGCCATGCGATCCAGAATTTTCCGTTCATCCGCTTCGTTCGGATAATCCAAAATCACCTTGAACATGAAGCGGTCCACCTGCGCTTCGGGCAACGGATAAGTGCCTTCCTGATCAATCGGATTTTCCGTGGCGAGCACGAGAAACGGCGACGGCAGTTTCATCGTCTCGCCGCCGAGCGTGACCTGCCGTTCCTGCATCGCTTCAAGCAACGCGCTTTGCACCTTGGCCGGCGCGCGATTGATTTCGTCGGCCAAAACGAAGTTCGCAAAAATCGGTCCGCGCGTGACGTGGTATTTGGAATCCTGCGGATTGTAAATCAGCGTGCCGAGAATATCAGCGGGCAATAAATCGGGCGTGAATTGGATGCGCCGAAAATCTGCCTGCACCGCCGTGGCGAGCGTGCGGACGGACAAAGTTTTTGCGAGACCGGGAACGCCTTCGAGCAAAACGTGGCCGTTCGCGAGCAAGCCGACGAGGAGACGTTCGACGAGTTGTTCCTGGCCGACGATGACGTGGGCGATTTCCGCGCGCAGCTTGGCAATCCAGGCATTTGTCTGCGCGACTTGTTCTTTCAACGATTGGCTCATGCGGCGAGAAGTTAAGCCGCGAGAGACGATGACTCAAGTGCAGACGGCGCCTTCTCCCTCGCCCCTTTGAGGGGAGAGGGCTGGGGGTGAGGGGTCAATGTATGCCGACTGCATTATTTCATTTTAGCGCCACCGGAAAACATTCCACCCCTCATCCTCAATCCTTCTCCCCTCCAAGGGGAGAAGGAAGCAGGCAGTTGCACTTCTCACTTTTTTTTCTCCGCCATTCCGCCATCATGCGCGCCGATGTTTTCATCCGAAATCAAATCCGTCCACTTCACCGGCATTGGCGGCACCGCGATGGCTTCCGCCGCCGCCGCCATGCTCGACAAAGGTTTTCACGTCACCGGCTCCGACCAAAATGTCTATGATCCGATGGCGTCGTTCCTGAAATCAAAGGGCATCGCGGTGATGAGTCCTTACGACGAAAAAAATCTGGCGCACAAGCCCGACCTCGTCGTGATCGGCAACGCCATTTCACGCGGCAATGCGGAAGCGGAATACTGCCTTGATCACAAGCTGCGTTACTGCTCGCTCGCGGCGCTGCTCGCGGAATTTTTTATCCGGGGCAAACGCGCCATCGTCGTCAGCGGCACGCACGGCAAGACTACGACGACTTCGCTGCTGACGTGGGTGTTCGAGCACAACGGTTACAACCCGAGCTATCTCATCGGCGGCATCCCGAATAATTTCACGCAGGGCGCGCGGTTCACGGACGGCGAATGGTTCATCATCGAGGGCGATGAATACGACACGGCGTTCTTCGATAAGCGCAGCAAGTTCATCCACTACCAGCCGGAAGTCGCCATCGTCAACAACCTCGAATACGATCACGCGGACATTTTTGAAAATCTCGCGGCGATCAAAAAAACTTTCTCCCATTTCATTCGTATCATTCCGCGCAACGGACTTTTGCTCGGCAATGGCGATGATGAAAATCTCACGCAGTTATTGAACGTGACGCATTGTCCGGTGAAACGGTTCGGTCTCGGCGCAGACAACGCGGTGCAAGGTTTCAACCTGCGCTTCGGCCCGACGGCGACGGAGTTTGAGATTCCGAGTTTCAAATTTCACCTGAACCTTGTGGGCGAACTCAACGTCCGCAACGCGCTCGCGGTCATCGGCGCGGCGAAACATTGCGGGCTTTCCAACAAACAAATCCAGAGCGCGTTCGACACGTTCAAGGGCATCAAGCGGCGCATGGAAGTGAAAGGCATCGCAGGCGGCGTGACGGTGATTGACGATTTCGGCCATCATCCGACGGCGATCCGCGAAACGATGCGTGCGCTCCGCATCAAATACGCGAAGGAAAAAATCTGGGCCATCTTCGAGCCGCGCACGAACACGACGCGCCGGAATCATTTTCAAAAAGAACTCGCCGAGTCATTTGTGGATGCGGATGGCGTCATCGTCGCGCAGGTTGCGCGGCTGGAATTGCTCGCGCCGGAAGAACGGCTCGACCCGGAAAAGTTGATGCGCGACATCGGCGCGGGCGGCAAGCCGACGGCGTATCTGCCGGACGCGGACGCCATCGTGAAACATCTCGGCCAGCTCGTGCAGGGTGGCGATGTGGTAGTGGTGTTCAGCAACGGCGGCTTCGGCGGCATCCACGGCAAACTGCTGGCGCGGTTTGGTGGAAAATAAATTGCAGCGCCGGGGTGCATCTTGACACTGTTCTTATTCTGACTCCCTCTCCTCCCTCGGATGGAGGAGCAGCGACAACGGCTATGGACAGGGGAGAGGAGGGCACGCGGACGCACAAAACGCCCCTCTCCCCGGCCCTCTCCCCACTCGTGCCTCGCGGGGAGAGGGAGAAAACAAGGACAGTTTCAAGATGCACCCCAGCGCAGATTGTCACTACCTTTCGCTCGACGGCGCGCGGCGCGGCTGGTAAAAATTTCCCGCATGAAAACCAAATTGAATTCACTCCTCCCCGCTGCCGCCGCACTGACGGCTTGCGCGCTGCTTAACTCCGGTTGCCAGTTCGACAAAGCCAACAGCAAGACAGTCGCCGTGACGACCGCGACGACCGTTGCCGCCACGCCCGCCGTCCCGGCGGTGAAGCCGGTGTTGAAATTTGTCAGCGTGGACAGCGCGGAGACGGCCGACGAAAACGGCGCGGGCGCGAACGCGGTGGACGGCAACCCGGAAACGTTCTGGCACACGCAGTGGCAGGATGCGACGCCGGAGTGCCCGCATGAAATCATCATCGAGCTGGTGCCGGCCACGACGATCACGGGCTTCACCTATCTCCCGCGTCAGGATGACAACGACCACGGCTTCATCAAGGGCTACGAATTTTTCACCAGCGACGATGGCAAAGATTTCGGCGCAGCGGCAGCCAAGGGTGAATTTGACGGCTCGAAGGAATTGAAGTCAGCGACCTTCGCGCCGAGGGCGTGCCGGTTTATCAAGCTGAAGGCGCTTTCAGAAATCAACGGCGAGGCGTGGTCTTCCGCAGCGGAAATCGGCGTGGTGCAATAAGCCGAATTTTTATTTAGGAACCAGCAGAACCGCCCGGCCAAAAAAGAAAACTCCGCCATCACTGGCGGAGTTTTTTGTTTTCAAATTTATCAGTGCTCGATGATGCGGTAGTAGCGCGAATTGAAATTCGTCCGGGTCGCGTCGTTCAATTGCAGCGTGCCGTTCGTGATGCTCAAGGCGTTGGGCAACGTCGTCCAGTTCACGAGGTCGGTGGTGGCCTGCGCCTCGAAGTTCGGCAGGTTGGTTTCGTCGAGCGCACCGCCGTTCGCATCCGTGGAGGTGAATTGCAGCGAGCCATCCGGCAGCAGCACCGGGGTGCCGAGGACTTGCGGCACTTTGACGATGACGAGCGCGTTGCTGCTGACGGCGGCGCCGCCGGAGTTGGTGACGATGACGGAATAGGTTCCCGCCTGCGCGCGGGCGACGCTGCTCAAGGTCAACGTGGAGCTGTTGCTGCCGATGGAATTTCCATTTTGTTTCCACTGGTAGCCGAGTTGCGGCGTGCCGGAGGCGGCGACGTGCAGGGAAATATTCTGCCCGGCGTTCGCGACGAGGCTGGCGGGCTGGACGATGATGACCGGCCCGGAGAGGAAGGCGAACTGGTCCACGAAGGCCGCGTCGAGGCCGGAGTCGAACGAGCCGTCCTTGGCATAACGCCATTGCAGCAGGTTGGTGCCGGCGGAAACGGGGAAGCTGGCGAAGGTCCAGTCCACCTCGCCGGAAAGGCTGCCTTGCACGGTGCCGTTGATGCGGAACTCCAGCGCGTCGAAGAATTGTTCGGAGGAAACCTTCCACCAGAACGTGACGGAGCCGTTCAGGTTGGTGATGAACGTCGTCTGCAAAATGGATTCCTGCACCGCGCCGATGCCGCCGCTGCGCGCGGCGTCCACGCCGTCGTGCGTGACATTGGTCTGGCCGAACCAAAGGGCGTTGCCGCTGGTGAGCCAGTTGACGAGGGCAACTCCCTGGGTATTCACAGTGTCGAGTGCATCGCCGAGCGGAATGACGATGGTGACCTTGGCCGGCTTGCTGATGGCAATGCCGTAGCTGTTGCTCGCAACGAGCTGGTAGGTGCCGGCGACGATCTGGGTGTTCACCACGCCATTGTAGTTCATGGCGAAGAAGTCGTTCGTGGCGCTGGGAATGTTGGTGCCGTTCAAGCGCCACTGGTAGGCAACGGGCTGCACGCCGGAGGTTTTGCCCGCCAGCCGGACGGCGACCGGCGTTCCCGCCGACAACGGCACGGCGCGGTTCCACGGATTCACCGTGAACGCCGGCGCGCGCGTGCCGAACAAGGCAAAATCGTGGTCGCCGCCGCTGGTGATGGCGATGACGTTGGCCAGGTCGGACGGCAGATTGTTCGAGGCGAGGCCGGTGTATTCATAGCCCCAAGTCACGACTGTGCCGTCATTTTTCAGCGCGGTGACGTGCGTGCCGGATGCGGCGATGGCGACGACGTTGCTCAAGTTCGAGGGGGCGGGATAATTGGCGATGCCATTTCCCCATTGCACCACGGTTCCGTTCCCGCGCAATGCCGCGCTGAAACCGGAACCGGCGGCGATGGCGATGACGTTGGTGGCAGAGAAGGGGATCGTGGTGGTGCCATCATTCAGACCCCAGCTGACTAAACTGCCATCCGCGCGGAGGGCGAGGCTGTGCAGGTTGCCGGCGGCGATGGCGACGACGTTGGTGGCGGCGGGATTGTTAGTGGCCTGACCGAAATTACTCTGCGGGGTTGCGCCCCAGCCGACGACCGTGCCATCGGATTTCAACGCAAGGTCGTGAGCGCCGCCGACGGAAATGGCAGTGACGCCGTTCAAATTGACGGGCGGGTTGGTCTGGCCGTTGCCGCCGTAGCCCCACGCATAAACGGTTCCGTCGGACTTGAGCGCGAGGCTTTGCTGCGAAGCGGCGGCAATGGCGGTGACTAGGGAATTGCTCAAGGCGGAAACATTGGTTTCGTTGTAGCTGGACTGGTAATTGGCCCAGGCGGTTAATTTTCCATCCGCTCCCAGCACGAAGTAATCGCTATTGAGATTCCCGGAGGAACCGCCGGTGGCGATGGCGATGGCATTCGTGACGTTGACCGGCGGATTGCTGACGGCTCCGAAGCCCCACGCCTTGGCGAACAAGACGCGCACATATACCGGCGCGCTGGTGATGCCGCGCACGAGATTGCTCACCGAGAGATAATAATTTCCCGTCTGCGCCGCGAGCGCGGGGTCGAGCAACAAAATTTCATTCGTCGCCCCGGCCACGGCGGCGTAGGGAAGATTGTTCGTCCGCGCGGTGAACCATTGATAGCGCAGCGGGCCGTTGCCGGACACCGTGCCGGCGGTGAACTTCACCGTGCCGCCTTGATATACGTTCGTGGCGGAAACGAGGTTGGAAGTGACGAACGCCAGAGCGCTGTTGCTGATCACATTGACCGTTGCGGGAATGCTGATGGCCGTGCCGAGCGCGTTGCTAACGAACAATTGATAGCCGCCCGCATTGGTGAACTGGAGGTTCAATAATGACAAGGTTGTGTTCGTCGCGCCGTCAATGTTCGTGCCGTTGAACAGCCATTGATAATTCAAAGGCGCCGCGCCGACCACGCCGCCGCGCAAGGTCACGTCGCGCCCCAGATAAGTCGTGAGGCCCACGGGCGGTTGCAGGATTTGTGGCGTGCCGTCGTTCACGAGCGCGAGGCCGTGGAAAACGCCGGCACTGACCGCAGTCACGGCCAGTGAACCCAATGCTGCGGGCGGATTTGTTTCGCCATTGTTGATGAAGCTACCCCACGTAAACATGCGTCCATCCGCCCGCACAGCTTGGCAGAATGTGGAACCATTGATGGGAACATTTACGGATATGGACACGAGATTCGTCGCGCCGGCAGGAATGTTGGTGGCGAAACTGGAACCCCAAACGACCAGCACGCCATTGGATTGCAGGGCAAAACTGGAAGTGTTGCCGGCGGCAATCGCCTTCACGCCTGACAATCCGGGCGGAACATTCGTCTCCGGCGCGCGCACGGTGCCGCTGGCTCCCCATGCGATCACTGTGCCATCATCCTTCAATGCCAACCCATGGTAGTAACCTACGGAAACCGCCTTGATGTGGCTCAAATTGGTCGGAAAATTTATGTAAGGGTTCCCAAAATAATTAACAGGGCTCCACCCAATCATTGTGCCGTCGGCGCGCACGGCCGTGCCGTAAGCGTTGCTGATGGCGAGCGAGACAATGTTGGTCAACACCGGCATGCCCGTCATGTTCCAGCCGACGACCGTGCCATCCGCGCGCAACGCGGCGGCGGCGGTGCTGCCCGATCCGAAGATGGCCGCGACGTTCGTGGCGGACGCTGGAACGTTGGTCGCCAGGCCAGAACCCCACGCCACAATTGTGCCATCAGATTTCAGCGCGAAGCTCGCGCCGGAGTTACCCGCGATGTTGACCACGTTGCTCAAGCCGGGCGGCGGCAGACATTCGCCGCTGACGTTGCGACCCCACGCAGCCACCGGGCCGAAGGTGAGTTGCGCCGCGCTGCTCGTCGCGATGCCCACGACGTTGCTCGCGATGAGTTGGTAGAAGCCGAGATCGTTCGAGCCGACGGCGGCGTTGGTGTAATTCGCAAGCGTCGCGCCGGGAATGTTCGTGCCGTTCAACTGCCATTGATAAACGGGCAGGGGATTGCCGGTCGCGGCGGCGTTGAAAGTCGTCGGCAAGCCCGGCGGCACGGAGCGGCCAATCGGATTCAACGTGATGCTCGGCGGCACGAGCACCGTGAGCGTGGCGGCGGCGTTGGTGGAACCGGAGGCGTTCACGACGATGAGTGAATAAGTTCCCGCATCGGACGTGACGAGATTGGAAATCGTCAGGCTGGCCGTCGCGGAACCGCTGATGCGTGCTCCATCCACCAGCGGCGTGCCGTTCAAGCTCCATTGAAAACCGTAAGGCGGCGTGCCGTCCACCACGGCGAAGAAATTCACGTTCGAGCCGACCAGCACGGACTGCGCGACCGGCGGCACGATGATGACCGGCGGCAAAATCACCGGTGTCAGCACCGCCACGGAACTCGTCGTCACGCCGACAAAGTTGGAGGCGACGAGAAAATAATTTCCGCCGTCGTTCGTGTTCACGTTCGCGAGGTTGAAAATTAAATTCGTCACGCCGCTGATGCGTCCGCCATCGGCGAGCGGTGAATTATTGAAATACCATTGCAGGCTGATGGGCGACGTGCCGGAAACGGCGGCGGTGAACTGCGCGTTGCTGCTGACGATGACGGAAAGGTTCGTCGG
>JAYVQV010000288.1:0-7387 GCA_043776855.1 Limisphaerales bacterium
GTCCACGCCAAGAAAATCAAAGGCTACGCGGACTACGACCTCGTCCGCAAAATGCGCGGCTCCATCTGCATCGCCGGGCCGTTGCTGGGACGCTTGAAGAAGGCGCGGATTTCATTGCCCGGCGGCTGCATCATCGGCGCGCGGCCAATTAATTTGCACCTGAAAGGTTTTCAAGCGCTCGGCTGCAAAATTAAAATCGAGGGCGGCTACATTGACGCGACGGCAAAAAAAATCACCGGCAACTCCATGTTTCTCGGCGGTCGCGCCGGCCCGACGGTGCTCGGCACGGTGAACATCATGATGGCGGCGGCGCTGGCCGAAGGCATCACGGTCATCGAAAGCGCGGCGTGCGAGCCGGAAGTGGTGGACGTGGCGAACTTCCTCAACGCGATGGGCGCAAAAGTTTCCGGCGTGGGCAGCCCGACGATTACGATTGAAGGCGTCAAAAAACTTCACGGCGCCGAGCATGAAGTCATTCCCGACCGCATCGAGACGGCGACGTTCATCATCGCCGCCGCCGCGACGAATGGCGAAATCACCATCAAAGGCGGACGTGCCGATCATTTGCGCGCGGTGATTGATAAATTAAATGAAGCGGGAGTTTCCGTTGAACGCCAAGGCGCGGACATGATTGTGAAGCGCAAAGGAAAATTGAAACCGGTGGACATCACGACGCTGCCGTATTCCGGTTTTCCGACCGACGTGCAGGCGCAGATGATGGCATTGCTCGTGCAGGTGAAAGGTATCAGCATCATCACGGAACGGATTTTTGAATCGCGCTTCATGCACGTCAGCGAGCTGGCGCGGCTCGGTGCGGAAATTGAAATCGAAGGGCCGAGCGCCATTGTCAAAGGCGGCAAACCGTTGAGCGGCGCACCGGTGATGGCGAGTGATTTGCGCGCGAGCGCGGCGCTGGTCATCGCGGGACTCGCGGCCAAAGGTTCGACGCAGGTGAACCGCATCTACCATCTGGATCGCGGTTACGAAAAAATGGATGAAAAATTACGGAAGCTCGGCGCGCGGATTCAGCGGGTGGAAGAAAAGTAAAATTGCGGTCTGAAAAAGTCACGGAGCGCGGATGGATTTCAGTTTAACCCGAACGCCGAAGTTGGGGAGCGCCCCGCGCCGGGTGGAACCGGCTTCCAGCCGGTTGAATTTGGCTTCCAGCCAAATTCCGTTCGCGGCGGGAATCGTCAGCCGCCGTTCCCGTTCCTGCGTGGCGTGTCCGTTCCGACGGTTTCCGGCAGGATGCCGGAAACAACCGGCTGGAAGCCGGTTCCACCCACCACTCAATAATTTCACTTCGGAGTTCAGGTTGAAACCGTCCGCGCTCCGTTTTTTGTCCCCACAAAATTTAGTGACGAGTGACCAGTGACGAGTTGGGCTGAAGCCTGCTCATCACTGGTCACTCGTCACTTATCATTTCGTTTTATTTTCATGCCGCGAGGATGAGTTCCCGGCTGGCCGCATAAATCCGCGCCTGCCGTTGGGCGTGGCGGACGGTCTCCGCGACTTTTTCCTCGAACAACGCCGGGAACACCAGCAGCGGGAACAGCGTGTTCCACGCGAGCGCGGCGGCCTCGTTGGCGGCCCGGCGCACGGGGACGTTCAGTTCCGGCGCGCTGGTGCGGGCAAGCTGCCGCGCGAGCAGTTCCTTTTTGAGCCGCTCGAACTCGTTTTCCTCGGTGGCGCGGAAGGTTGTCGGTGGCACGGGCCGCAGCTCGAACCGCGTTTCGGGCGCGAACTTTGTCCGCAGTTTGTTTTCTTTCAGTTTCATATCGGTTCTTTCTTGGTTTGGTTAAAAAGCAAAAAACCCGCGACTGCCTTGGGCAATCGCGGGTTTTTGAAAAATTTCTTAAATCAGAATTTCACTCCCACGACGCCCAATGGACGGGAATAGCGCTGGCAAATGGCCATCCAGCCATTTACGGGCGCGTGCGTCTGCATTGATTTAGCGAACGTGGTTTTCATGTCTAACGGTGCAGATGAAACCAAAATTTGAGCGCCTTGTCAAAAGCGTTTTCCCCGGCGACCGAAATGGCATCTGGTTCGGGCAGGAAGTGGGGTCGTGCCGCCTCGTCGTGTCGAGTGAGATAGATAGATTTGGAATTCAGTTAACGTGGGGCAGCGGTGAAAGCGGGGATTAACGATTGAAGTTCTGCTGCGAACTCTCTAATAATTTCAAGCATGAACCCCATGCGCCTCTTTTCCTTTGCCGCCCTTTTTATCGCTATCACAGCCCAACCGCTCATCGCAGCAGATGAATTCAAGCCCGAGGACGGTTACATCAGCCTGTTCAACGGGCGTGACCTCACGGGTTGGGGTTACCAGACGAATAATTTCGATGGCAAGACCGCGAGCGACGACGGACGGTTCTCGGCGGGCGATGGGATTCTGACCGTGCACCCGCGCACACCGCGATTGCTCCAGAAGATTTCGACGACGCAGACTTTCTCAAACGATTTCAATCTCAAGCTGGAATTTCGCGCCGCGACCAACGCCGACAGCGGCATCTTTATCCGTGGCCCGCAGTTGCAATGCCGCGATTATCTCGTCGCTGGGCCATACAAGGACTTGAAACAATACAAGCCGCAGGATTGGAATGAAATTGACATCACCGTGACCAACAACATCGCCTACTGCACGTGCAACGGGGAAGTGCTGACCGCCGCGCTCAAAGTTTCTGCCAACGGCCCGATCGGTTTTGAAGGCGACCGTGGCCAGATGGAATATCGGCGTGTGCGATTGAAGGAACTAAAGTAGGGGAAAGGAGCGCGACTGTGTGCAGCACCAGTCGCAGCAGTTTGGCACGCGCGAATGTGCTGCGGCTAGGTCTGCGACCATCGCCGCGCTCCGGGGAAAAGCGGCGGAGGGCCGCCGCAGTCCAAGACGCTGGCGCGTTTCAGGTGACTTACGGATTGCGCGAAGCGTCTTGGAGTGCGCCAGTCCTCTGGCGCTTTGGGTGGTGCAACCGCTTTCAGGGTTGAGGAAATGTTTGAGACGTTGACCCAGGGTAGCTCCCTCGTCCCGCCGTAGTCAGACGAAGGCGGATCGCCAGTCCGGCTCAGACCAACCCTGGGCTGAGGAATGGAATCCCGTTGGGATTCTCGGCGCGAACGAGTTAGCGCTTGTTGATGAATTCTTTGATCGTATCTTTTTCTGGGTCGAAAAATTTAGAATGAGGGTAACCTCTCTTTAACTGATTCCAGAGAATCACGCCATTTTGTCTGAATTCACTAAAACACCCAGCAGCAAGTGAGAAATACCAAACTGATAAGCCCGCACGTTTGATATACATTTCTTCCCGGGCTTGTGATTGCCAAACTGAAACTCCCTCAATCTGCCTTGCTTTAACTATTGCGTCTTGCGTCCAGCCGAACATTTTTTCGTCGTAAATTGCGAGTTGCCTCAAACAATCATCTTCTGAAACAGATGATGGGTTTGTATAAATTCCTTCTGCCAATTTGGAATTATCAAGACTAAGAGAATGCAGTTTAATCTTTGCCGCAGTATCTAAAACCAGCCCAATCTTCTCGTCATCCCATTTGCATAGATCAGAAAACTGATTTTGAAAAAAGACGCTCGCTTTCTTGAGCGCCTTTGTTCGAGGTGAGGAGAATAGGCCAAACATAGCCGTTAGTTTACAACTTCAAATCCTTATCCGTCACTGCGCCTTCGCTGGCGCTGGTGACGTGGGCGGCGAATTTGGCGAGCGCATTCATGTGTTCTTGGGTTTGATTTCGCCGCTCAACAATCGTTCCAGTTCGCTGGTGAGTTTCAGTTCCTGCGCCCACTGTCTCATGTAATTTTTGTCCAAGGCATCAGCTTGCACGGCCACAATACCCGCCGCATCGCCAAGCTGCCGGTCGGATGGCGAGATACGATTCCAGACGAGCTTGTGCAGAATGACATCTTCCGCCGTGGAAATCCACGCGGGTTCGCCGAACAAGGTGGCTTGCACGCGGCGCTTCAACATTTCGCGGTCGAACGGTTCGGGCTTGGGCAGCCAGAAATCCACTTTCAATGCGGAGCGCGTATCAATGGCGTTGAACTGGTGCGGTGGCTGATAGGCGGCGCGCACGGCAGCTTCCTCGATATAAAAATCGCCGCTGAATTCTTGAATGATGCGCGGCACGGCGGACGGCGGCAGTTGGATGACAAAATCCAGATCGTGCGTCGTGCGGGGAATACCCCAGTAGTTGCTGGCCATCGAGCCGGTGAGATAATAAGTGACGCCGCTCCGGTTCAACCGGCGCAAACAATCGGCGAGCAATTCCTGTTCATTCATGCGTCCTGGGCCAGTTTAAGACGGGCGTGAAGAAAGTTTTCAACTTCGCTTTTGCTTGCAGCGGGATGCTGGCGACGGATGCCTTCGCGCGCAATGTTGCAGGACATTTCGTGCAAATCCAAGGCGACCTTCAATCGCTGCTCGCCGGTCATCTGGCGGTAGCGTTCGATTTGCTTTTGCAATGCCGTTATCGCAGTCATGGCTTTTCAATACTCCATGCGTGGCACACTCACAACTTCAAATCCTTGTCCGTCACTGCGCCTTCGCTGGCGCTGGTGACGTGGGCGGCAAATTTGGCAGGCATCGGAAATCAAGTCCGCGTCTTTTTCCGGGCGCGGATGCGGGCGGCGACAGCGGAGACCGATTTGTCGCGAAGATGTTCGCGGCGTTCGCGGGTGTAGTCGCCGTGGCCTTGCTCGAATTGAAGAAGAAAGCGCGCCATGCCCAGCGGGCCAAGCGCGGCGGCGAGCGCCTTGTAACCGGCGGCGCGCAGTTCGGCGGGATTGAGCATTTCAGTTTTCATCGCTGGATTCTTGTATAAGCCATTTGGCCGGATTTTCAACCTTTACCTTGAGTTCGTCCGCATGACGGTGGGCGCGGCGAATTTGGCGGCGTTCCCCATATTTGCCCGGTTGATTTCAGAAAAACGAACCGAAGACCGAAGGGATTTCTTTGACGACGGCGCGCAGGCTGGAATTGCGTTGGCGCAATTCAGCGTCCAGTGCGGCGTCCGCATCTTTGGCGCTTTCCAAAACGTGTGACACTTCGGCCTCGTGTGCGGCGAAGCGTTCGGCATGGGGATGGCGCGCATCGTGCCAGTGGCGGAGCAGGCGTTCGCGATACGCGGGCACGCGCCAGAGCAGCCGGCCGTATTCCAGCTTGGCGTATTCTTGGAGATGAATGCCGTTCACGAACATGAGGCCAAGCTAGCAGGTTTGTTCAGGCAATCAATCCTGTGCGCTTTGCCCAATCGGCGTGGGCGCGGTCGCGCGGCTCGTTGCGCTTTAGTTTGGGCGCAAGCAAATCGGCGGGCGCGGGAACGAGCAGGTTCAATCTGCCGATTTGCTTTTGCGTCGCGCGCGATTTCCAACCGGCGGGCAGTTCGTTCAAAACCGTTTCCGGCATGAGATTGACGTGCCAGCCGTGGGTGCGCTCAAACTCACTGCCGATGAGCGCTTCGTAGCAGAGCATCGCCACTTCGTCACTGTCGGTGACGGGATCAACGTCCATGCTGGCGTCGGGAAGTTCGGAAACGATGCCGCGTTCATGCGCGTGCCAGAGCAATGCCGCCGACCCAATCAACGTGAGATTGCCAGACGATTTCAAGCTCGCGCCAAGTTCAGCGAGCCAGTCGGTAACTTGCTTTCCGCTTTTGAGTTCGCGACGGGGCATAAAATTTTACAACTTCAAATCCTTGTCCGTCACCGCGCCTTCGCTGGCGCTCGTGACGTGCGCGGCGTATTTCGCGAGCACGCCGCGCGGGTAACGCGGCGCGGGTTTCTTCCACGCCTTGCGGCGAGCCACCATTTCTTTTTTAGAAACGTCCAGCGTCATCTCCCGTTTCTCGGCGTCAATGACGATGCGGTCGCCGTTCTTCACGAGGGCAATCGCGCCGCCGACGTAGGCTTCGGGCGTGACGTGGCCGACGACGAAGCCGTGGCTGCCGCCGCTGAAACGTCCGTCGGTGATGAGCGCGACGTCTTTGCCAAGGCCGCGCCCCATGATGGCGCTGGTGGGCGAAAGCATTTCGCGCATGCCCGGTCCGCCTTTCGGTCCTTCGCTGCGGATGACGACCACGTGGCCTTTCTTAACTTTGCCTTTGAGGATGGCTTGCAACGCTTTTTCTTCGCCCTCGAACACGATGGCTTTGCCTTCGAAGCGCAATCCTTCCTTGCCGGAAATTTTCCCGACCGCGCCTTCGCTCGCGAGGTTGCCGTAGAAGACGACGAGGTGGCTGTCTTTTTTAATCGGTTGATCGAGCGGGCGGATGATTTGCTGGCCGCGCGGATAAGGTTTCACGTTCGCCAGCGTCTCGGTCATGGTTTCGCCGGTGACAGTGAGGCAATCGCCGTGGAGCAATCCCGCGTCGAGCAGCGTCTTCATGAGCGGACGGATGCCGCCGATGGCGACGAGGGCGCTCATGCTAAACTTGCCGCTGGGCTTGAGGTCGGCGAGCACGGGCACGCGTTTTCCAATGCGCGTGAAGTCGTCAATGGTCAGTTTCACTTCCGCCGCGCTCGCGATGGCGAGCAAGTGCAGCACGGCGTTGGTCGAACCACCGAGCGCGATGACGACGGTGATGGCGTTCTCAAATGCTTTGCGCGTGAGGATGTGGCGGGGCTTGATGCCGAGGCGCAACATCTCGACAACGGCTGCACCAGCGCGTCGGCAATCGTCGAGCTTCGCGGGTGAAATGGCGTTTTGCGCGGAGCTGTTCGGCAAACTCATGCCGAGCGCTTCAATCGCGCTGGCCATGGTGTTCGCGGTATACATTCCGCCGCACGAACCCGGGCCGGGAATGGCGCACGACTCGACGGCGTGCAGTTCTTCGTCAGAAATTTTCCCCGCCGCGTGTTGCCCGATGGCTTCGAAGACGGAGACAACGTCGAGGTCTTTGCCTTTGTTCGGCGAATTGGCGGGAGCAGTCGCGGCGGTGAGGCAGCCGGGAAGAATCGTTCCGCCATAAACAAACACTGCCGGACGATTCATGCGCGCCATGACGATGAGACAGCCCGGCATATTTTTGTCGCAACCGCCGATGGCCACATAGCCGTCCATGCCGCCGCAGCCGACGACGGTTTCGATGGAGTCGGCGATGACCTCGCGGGAGACGAGCGAATACTTCATGCCTTCGCTGCCCATCGAGATGCCGTCGGAAATCGTGATCGTGTTAAAAATAATCGCCTTGCCGCCGCCGGCGTTCGCGCCTTTCTCGGCTTCGAGCGCGAGTTTATCAATGTGCATGTTGCATGGCGTGACGTTGCTCCAGGTGGACGCGATGCCGATGATGGGCTTCTTGAAATCGGCCTCGGTGAAGCCGACGGGATAAAGCATGGCGCGGGCGGCGGCGCGTTCCGGACCGTCCACGAGCTGGCTGGA
>JAYVQV010000289.1:0-7383 GCA_043776855.1 Limisphaerales bacterium
GCGATGACCGGTTCCGTGGGAAATTTCTGCGCGGCGGGCAGCAGCGCGCCCCACGCCATGATGAGTCCGCCCCGGCTCGCGCGCCGCAACGCATACGCATGATGCAACCAGCCGGCGGAATCATCCGGCTGCTGCTGCAATTCCAGTCGCGCGACCTCCAGCGCGGCTTCCCAATTTTTCTGACGCGTGTGCAACTGCCAGCGCACATCCAGCACATCGGGGTGCGATTGAAATTCCGGTGCGATGGCATTGAGTTCAATGGCCGCATCCTCCGGGCAGTCGAGGCCGAGCCAGCCCTGCGCGTGGTTCAGGAAATGGAGGTCGGGATGTTGCAGCTCTGGCACAGGCAGAAAATAAACTCTCACAGGGAAACTTGGCAAGCGGCGGGATGAACTTTTGTGAAAAAGGTGGAGTTTGTCGCGCTGCGATAAACTATGCCAGCAAAGCTGGCATTCTTCTCCCTCGCCCCTCGGAGGGGAGAGGGCCGGGGTGGGCACGGGGCATAGACATGGTTGACATTGAGGGCATAGACATGGTTGACACTTTTACGAGTTTAGCTTTTGAGGCGACGAGGTTTGGAGGGGAGAAGGAAGCCGGAGCCGTCGCCTGATCCCACGCCTGCGGGACTCGGCGACGGGGCGGCTCGCAGCGCAAGCCGCCCCACCTCGCGGGTTTTCGCCGCGCGAAAAACCGCCACCAATCTTTCTGTGAACAATTTGGTAGTGGGTCAATTTGCGGAGCGCCGAGCATTGCTCGGCTTGAACGTAGATGCGGTTCCGCAACGTGCCGAGCGATGCTCGGCGCTCCGCTCGTAAATTGACCCACTACCGAAAATTTCACGTTGTTGCAAACGGCATGGCTTCGGTTAATTTGGCGGCGTTATGAAAACTATTTTTCTCGCCACCGCTCTGCTCCTCGGCGCGCTTTCATCGCACGCCGCTATCCAGTCCAAGACCATCGAATACAAACAAGGCGATGCGACACTCGAAGGTGTGCTCGTCTGGGATGACGCCGTGAAAGGCGCGCGCCCCGGCGTCCTCGTGGTGCATCAGTGGATGGGGCTGACGGATTACGAGAAGCATCGCGCGGAAATGCTCGCGCAACTCGGCTACGTCGCTTTCTGCGCGGACATTTATGGTAAAGGCATCCGCCCGAAGGACACGAAGGAAGCAGGCGTCGAAGCGACAAAATACAAATCTGACCGCGCGCTACTCCGCTTGCGCGTGAGCGCCGGGCTTGAAGAATTGAAGAAGAGTCAACTCGTGGACGCCAAACGCATCGCGGCGGTTGGCTATTGTTTCGGCGGCACGACGGTCATCGAACTCGCCCGCAACGGCGCGGACATCAAAGGCATCGTCAGTTTCCACGGCGGCCTTGATTCACCAACGCCCGCTGACGGCAAGAACGTCAAATGCAAAGTCCTCGTCTGCCACGGTGCGGATGATCCGTTCGTGAAAGCTGCCGACCTCGCGGCGTTCGAGGACGAGATGCGCGCGGCAAATGTGGATTGGACGCTCATCAAGTTCGGCGGCGCGGTGCACGCCTTCACACAGCCGTTGGCCGGCAACGACAATTCCAAAGGCGCCGCTTACAACGAGAAGGCGGACAAACGTTCGTGGGCCGCGATGAAATTATTCTTCGCGGGAATCTTCCAATAATTTTTACAACCACAGATGGACACGGATAAACACAGATTAAACGCAGAGACGCAAAGGCCGCAGAGCAGCGCGGAGAAAATATTTCTTTGCGTCTCTCCGCGCTCTCCGCGTCTCTGCGTTTTGTTTTTCATCCGTGTCCATCTGTGTTTATCCGTGGTTAAATAATTTCATGCGTATCACTGGCGGCAATTCAGCACGGCGAATTCTGAAAGTCCCGAAAGGACTCGATGTCCGTCCGACACCTGACCTCGTCAAGCAAGCGGTCTTCAACTCGCTCGGCGAGCGCGTCGTGGGCGCGAAGGTTTTGGAACTGTTCGCCGGCAGCGGCGCGTTGAGCCTGGAATGTTTGAGCCGGGGCGCGGCGTCGGTGATGTGCGTGGAGAAGTCGCATCGCCACGCGGAATTCATCCGCAGCAATGCGGTCGCGGCGGGCTATGGCGAAATTTTGGAGACGCGGACGCAGGATGTTTTTCCCGTGATTCGGCAGCTCGCGGAAAGTGGACGGCAGTTTGATTTGATTCTCGCCGACCCGCCTTACGGTGAAAAAAATGTGAACCGTCGTTCGGAATCTTTCGCGCAGCAACTGCTCGACGATGTGAATCTGCCCAAGCTGCTCGCGTCTGGCGGGCGATTGGTTTTAGGCCACACGAAACGTGACACGCTGGAGTTCGTCGCGCCGTGGACGGAAGTGAAAACCCTCAAGCACGGCGACACGCTGATGCGGTTTTTGGAATTGTAATTCTTGCGGTATCAAACCAACCAACGTAATTTGAAGCTATGAAAGAATTGGTGTTTGAAGTGACGCAGGAAGACGACGGCGGTTTTTGCGCCGAATGCCTGACGGAAAATATCTTCACACAGGGCGACACCTGGGATGATGTGCGCAAAAATGTCCAGGAAGCCGTGCGCGGTTATTTTTTCGACCAGCCTCAAACCTCTCGTCGCATCCGGTTGCATCTGGTGCGCGATGAAGTCCTCGCCGGCGCATGAAAATCCCGCGCGATTTGAGCGGCGCGCAACTCGTGAAATTTTTATGCCGCGATTGGGGTTATCGCGTGGTGCATCAGGAAGGCAGCCACATTATTTTGCAGACGGAAGAACCGTCGCACCAGCGATTGTCCGTTCCCAATCATAATCCCGTCCGCGTCGGCACTTTGAACAGCATTATCCGCGCGGTCAGCCTGCACAAAGGCGTGGCACGGCAGGAATTGCTGGACACGTTACGCTGAAAGTAAAATCGCGCCGTGGACGGAAGCGAAAACCCTCAAGCACGGCGACACGCTGATGCGGTTTTTGGAAAATCTTCACCGCAACATTGCAAATCAGGACTGACCCCTTTGGAACCTCTTTACGTTCCAAAAAATCTTCAACGGTTTTTTCAGAAAACACATTCACAACCGTCATGGGCAATTCCTCTTTTTCAAAAACAAGATCACGCCGCGATAAATCCAGTTGTTGATTCGCCAATTCCAAGTCCACCTCTGATAAATCCAGTTTATGAATTGCCAATTCCAAATCACGCCGCGATAAATCCAGTTGATGATTTCCCGATTCCAAGTCCACCCGCGCCGAATCCTGACTTGGATTTGCGGATTCCTGATGAAGTTTCCCAAATCCTACCTGATCGCCACGATTCTAATTCAACCCGCGCCGTCCGCTGACTTGGATTTGTGGAAGTGAGCCTACTCCCCGACGAATCTCGAACAGGTTTTCCCAAAACCCAACGATTCTTGGCGAAACTAGGCTTGGAATTCTCAAAACCAGACCTAGTTTTTACGATTCCTGGTTAAATTTTACCGATTCTGGGCAGAAAACTCTGTTTTTTAGCGGTTTTGACGCCTTTTCCCTCAAAAAAAGTCCGGCCACTTCTCAAATCGCTCCAAAGGCGACTTGTCCGGCGATTTCTGTTGGACAGCCGACATGACCACGAGAAAATGTGTTCAAAGGAAAACGCCGCGCAGGAGGACTGACCCATTTATGAATTTGGCAAACGCAAAGCGGCCTGCGGCAACGGAGGCCGCTTTTTTGTCCGAAAATATGCGTCAGGCAAATTGCGAATCATGAAAGCGATTGTCACTTATTAGCGATACACTCATCACCGACAAAGCCATAACCTTGCGTTTATGGCAAAATCTGATTCTGGTTTAAGGGCATTCGGTTTTTCAGTTAAACGCTTGCGTGAAGCAAAAGGCTTAACGCAAGAAGGCTTGGCTGAAAAAGCCAATCTTGACCGAACCTACATCAGCGATATTGAACGTGGCGCAAGAAACCCCGGAATCAAAAATGTCCTTCGTATTGCCAAGGCTCTCAATATTTCTGCCGCTAAATTCTTCACGGAGGCGAAACCATGATTGCCTTCGACCTGTTTGGAGTTCTGCCAAAGCAAATATCGCCTCACATTAAAATTCTGGCTGTCAGGCATCATTCAAAGGCTTCTGAAGCTTACGTTGATGTTGAGTTTTCATTCGCGGACAAACAAAAAAACCTTGTCAGCATTCCAGTTAATTACAGGCGGACTGGCGTAGATGCACAAACAGAAGAGGATTGCACAAATATAATCGAGGCTGTTTACAATTGCTTTGCCAAAGAAAATATCGAGGCATGGCTTGCAGCAGCCAAATTATTTTGGTCAGAAGGAAGCAAGGATGTCACACGTCCTTTCTTTGAGGTGTTAAGGGAAAAGTTGGGCGATTGGACGTGTCAAGCTTGCGAATTGCCTCAAAATCCTAATTGGGCGAGAAGAACGCAGGACATCAAAGAAATGGGATATACTTTTGCAACCGACACTAATCGCTTTTGCAATAATTGTGGTCGTAACCGAACTCACTTGATGTTGCTGCCTGTTTCGCGAGGAGCAGAAACAGGCTATGAAACTTGGTCACCTCAACTTCGACGAAGAATATTAAAAACGCTTGAGTGTTTTGATGCTTACGAAAACACAATCCGTTCGGCTGCGTCTTTGTTGCCCGACCATAAATTTCCAGAAATCAGATGGGATGAAGATACGCGAGATGAAAATCCCGACGAAATGTCCGAGGCAGAAATTGAAGCAAAATTTCAACTTTTGACAAATCAACGCAATCAACAAAAGAGAGAGGTTTGTCGAAGCTGTTACCAAACAAATTTACGCGGCCAGCCGTATGGCATTAACTTTTTCCATGCGGGGAATGAAAAATGGCCCGTTGAAATTCCCAAAAAAGGAAAAGCCGCTGAAAAGGGCTGTATTGGATGCGGGTGGTATGATCTTTCAAAATGGCGAGCCGCATTGAACCTCAAGCTGGCTGCTCCAATAGCTGCCAAGAAGTGAGTGAAACATTTGGGTCGGATTTTTCTGCGGCAATTGCATTCAACGATGGTAGCAGTGCTTTTCCAATAACTTCTGCGAGTCTTGGGGGAACAGCATTGCCGATTTGCCACATTGCTTTTTTCATGCTGCCACAAAAGAAATAACTATCAGGAAATGTTTGAAGCCTTGCCATTTCGCGAGCCGAGAGACAACGGTTAAGAGATGGATGAATGTGAGTTCCTCCGTGATTCTCTTTAATAGTCATGCTGGGCAATCCCGGATACTGGCGTTTCCACGCATCAAAAAATGACTCATAAAGCGAGCCGCCTGCCGGCACTTTTGAAATTCGCTCCTCCATGTCTTTGGAATGTTTTGTCCACTCGTGGTTAATTTCCGGGATGCGTTCAGCGGCTGGCAAACCTGTCAATCCGCTTTCAATTGGTTTGTAATTGTCCTGCGTGAACTGCGGTTTGGGATATGGATTCGTCCACCCAAAACGATTGGCTATGAAAATAGCGCGAGGCCGCAATTGCGGGACGCCGTAGTTGGCAGATTCAAGAATGCTGACAGATACATCTGGATACCCAGCTTCTGAAAACTCTTGGACAATCGCCCGATAGAATTCACCATCAGCCAAAGTTAAAATTCCGGGGACATTTTCCATCACCACATACCACGGCTTGACCTCACGAATGACGCGCATGAATTCTCTAAATAACTGATTGCGCTGGTCATTTGGATTGCGGAAACCGGCAACGGAAAATCCTTGGCATGGCGGCCCACCAACTACCAAATGAATTTCACCTAAATCGGCAAGCGACTCTGTCGGCTGGAAATCCTGAATAGGGCCGCGATGAAGTTTGCAAACAGGAAAATTATGATGATGAGTATCACAGGCAACTTCCACGATTTCCACGGCGGCAACTGGCGTGTAACCCGCCGTTGAAAAGCCGCATGTCATGCCACCCGCACCACAAAAAAGATCAATAAAACGAAATCCGTTAGATTTTGATGGCCGATCATCAAACTTTACAAAAACTTTTGCCAAATCTGTCGTTGAATTTTCAAATTTTCGCTTAACGCCCTCATATCTGCCAAGTCTTGGCTTTTTCTGCCTGACTGGTTTTATTTCAGGAACTTCAATCAAAAACTGTTGATTCGACATAATCGTTTTAAGTGAAAAGAGATTGCTACACCCTTGCAGTTTCATCAAGACAAACAAATTTTCCGTAAAAGTGTCAGTCCCGTTTAACTTTCACGGCCAAATCTTCGCCCGATAAAACCGCTGGCTGAACGTGTTGGCGTTGCTTTGCGTGAAGGTGAACGGCGCGGCATTCGTCAGCAATGGAATCCAGTTCGTTGAAATCAGGTTCGTGTTGCCCTGCACCACATAGTTCGTGGCTGTCCACCCGCTGACGGTGAAGCGGAACAGGTTGTTCGTCGTTTGCACGATGCTGCTGAAAACGGGTTGTCTTTATCACTTTGGAAAAGCCAACGAAGCCGATGCGTGAGGAAGTGCGCCTCTGCGTCTCTGCGTTAACTCTCTTCCGTCGCTTCCACTTCTTGGCGGATGGTCTTTTTGAATTCCACCATGCCCTGATCGAACGCGGCGGAGATGGGCAGCACGGAAACTTTTTTGATCTTCTTTTTGAACTGCTTCAAATTTTCTTCGGCGACGGCTTCGTCCATTTTGTTCGCCACGACGAGGCGCGGCTTCTCCACGAGTTCGGGGTCGTAGAGTTCCAGTTCCTTGAGCAGTTGCTTGTAATCGTCCCACGGCTTGCGGTTGTCCGTGCCCGCCATGTCGAGCAGCAGCACGATGATTTTGCAGCGCTGGATGTGGCGGAGAAATTCGTGGCCAAGGCCGACGTTGTTGTGCGCGCCTTCGATGAGTCCCGGCACGTCACAAACAGTCAAACGCCTGAAGTCCGGCAGAAATTCCACGATGCCAATCTGCGGATGCAGTGTGGTGAACGGATACGCCGCAATCTTTGGACGCGCGCGGGAAATCGCGGTGAGCAACGTGGACTTGCCCGCGTTCGGATAACCGACGAGGCCGATCTCCGCCATAATGCGGAGTTCCAAAAGGTAATCGCCTTCCGTTCCCGGTTCGCCTGGTTGCGCGAAACGCGGCGTCTGGTGGCGCGCGGTGGCAAAATTACGATTACCCAATCCGCCGCGTCCGCCTTTGCACAAAATAAATTGCTGTCCGTGCGTCGTCAGGTCAGCCACGAGTTCGCCCTTGTCTTCCGGTTCGGCGGGACGATCCGGGTCTTCGGGTTCCTGGCTCAAATCCATTTCCAACGCGGCGGGAATGCCAGCGGTGCTGCGTAACACTGGACGGCCACTGGTGCCGGTGGTGAACATCGGATTTTCCACTTCATCTTCGTCGTCATCGTCGGGGCGCCGCATTTTTTTCTCGATGGGCGGCGTGGTGTT
>JAYVQV010000290.1:0-7376 GCA_043776855.1 Limisphaerales bacterium
GTTTTCCAAGTTCGCGTTCAACGACACGCTGGCGCTGATTTTTTTCTGCCTCGCGGGCATCACGGATTTTCTTGATGGCCGCATTGCGCGTTCCCGAAACCTCATCACCAACTTCGGCAAGCTGATGGATCCGCTGGCGGACAAGATCATGGTTTGCTCCGCCTTCATCGCGTCTGTGGAAAGCACACACCTGAATCCCAACGCGCCGGTGAAAGTCGGCGCGTGGATGGTCGTCATCATCGTCGGACGCGAACTCGCCATCACCGGATTGCGGCTGTTAGCGGCTTCCAAGAACGTCGTGCTGGCAGCGGAGCGTTACGGCAAGCACAAGACCATCTCGCAAATCGTCAGCGTCATCGCGCTGCTGGTGCTGGATGCGATGGGCGAATGGCCGGCGTGGCTGCAAAATATTTTCAAAGGCTGGTCGCCGATGTTCACGGAAATTTCCCTGTGGATTACGGTCGTGCTGACGGCGTTGTCCGGCGGAATTTATCTGTGGCGCAACCGAAGAATTTATTTGGATGACGTTTGATCAACGCCTCGGCAGCGGCAAGGTATCGCTAGAATTCGCCGGTTGATAAACGGCGGGCGGAAGATTCTTCAACGGGTCGCTCTTCTGATGCTGACGCCACGCCCAGAAACTCATGCCGGCGACGACCACCACGACAATCGCGATGACCCCGGCAAAGCCAACCTTCCAGTTTAGTTTCGCGAACAGCAAAATCAGCGTGTCGAGGAAAGTCGTTTTCGTCTCCACCAGCGGCGGCAGCCCGCTGAATTTTTCCGTGCGCCCCAGTTCGTCGCCCAGCGTGGCGAGCACTGCCTTCTCATCCAGCTTCATGGCTTTGGCGTAAGCCTTCACCGAACCACGGATATAAACCGTTGCGGAAAAAACATTGAAGCGCCCTTCCTCCAGCGCGCGGACGTGGTCCGTGCGGAGCTTGGTCATCTCGGCGACCTGTTCGACCGTGAGATTTTTCGCCTCGCGCGCCTGGCGGAGTTGTTCGGCAACCGTTGACATTCCGCTTATTTAGCGGGTTTGACGCGCGCTTGGCAATCTTGGAAATTTTCCAATCCGATTGAACCTTTGCTCGCCTCGCACATTCCTCTTCTTGAAAATGCCGGAAGTGGCCGACACCGAACAACTACTATAAAACCTTCATGAGATTAACCTCCCTGCCAATACAACATATCCGCCGCCCGCTCCCTAACTTTTGGATCAGGATCATCGGTTGAAAGTTTTTTCAGCTTGGGTATGGCTTCGGGAACAATGTGTGGTCGCGATGTGGGCGTTCGGAATTCATTAAAAATCTCCAACGTTCCCAGCCTTACTTTAGAATCATTGCTTTCAAGCCCCTTCAACAAAGCTGGAGTGTTTGTCATCATCGCTTCTCCGAGCAAAAATGTCGCTTTCCCCGATCCGACGATTGTGACATACGCCAATTCAGAATGGCCAGCCAAAGCTACGAGAGTTTCTTCTGCTTCCTGAACCATAAAATCATTCGAGCATGAAAGATTTTTTCCCAGAGCAAAAATGTATTCATCAGATGACACTCCGATTTTGTTAAGCGCCCGAGTGGCGTCAATCCGCGTTTGGATCACGGGATCAGCAAGGCATTTGAGCAAGGCGGGAACAGCCTCATATCCATTTGAACCCAAATCGCCCAAGGAATAAATTGTCTGTTGCCGGATTCCACCTTGAGCATCATTCAAGTCTTTCAATAAAGCAGACATTGTTCCGGGCATGTCAGGAGCGATGCCCTTGATCGCCTTGGTCAAGTTAATGCGCCAACGATTATCCCACGGGTGTTCCGACTTTCTTTCACAATCCGCCAGCATCAGTGGAACCATTGACCGTGATTGCTTCGGAAAAACTGCGAGCGCTCCAGCAATTGAACTGCGCCCATACAAAGAAGTATTGGTGTATGCCAACTTCAAAGCAGGAACGACCAAGTCAGGCTGATTCGTTCCGATTCCGGCAAGATAACTGGCCATCGCGCACCGAACCGGTTCGGGATTGGATTGATCGGTCAATGCTGTCAGAAAAACCGGTATCAGCACAGCGGGCTGGTCGCTGCCAATTTCCATCAGCGTATTGCCCATCTGGATGCGGCTCAAATCATTGGTTCGATTTTCTGACAGGGCGGCGATCAGCACAGGCAAGAAAACCTTGGTTTGATTGGTGCCGAAAACCTTCATGGCTCCAATGATGTGGTTGCGCTTTTGCAATGCACCCGCTTGCACACTTTCATTTGCCAGAAGGGGCAACGATGAATTAGAGAATTCTTCCAGCAAAATAGGGACTACCGTCTCCGGATGGTTTTGTCCGACGCGTGCCAGGACGTTGTAAGGATTTTCAAAGAATCCTCCCCCCATCCAATTTCCTTCCCTTAAATGATACAGTTGCTGGCGATTGGTTGCGACGGTTTGAATCAAGGCTGGCATGGCCGCCTCGGCGTTTGTGCCTAATTCGGCAAGAACTTCCAAGATGCGGTCACGAATATAAAAACCACTGGTTTTGCGGACCGCCATCCTGATACCGGTGTAATAATATGGATCGTTCGTGTCAGAGAGAGTCACCACCAATTTGTCAGCAAGTGGCGGCACGGCTCCCTTGCCAATGGAAACCAAAGCTCTCTCCGAAGAGCCAAAATTCAAGCCGAGACTTTCGATAAGATAAGAAGTCGCAGGCTGGGCATTGGAGCCGAGAACCTCAATAGCTTGCAGCAAAGGTCGGTAATAATTGAAGTCAGGTGTTCCGGCATCAACCATTGCTCGCTTGGCCATCATCTCGCCTAAATAAGGCGCGGCATTTGATCCCATTGATTTGATGGCTTCATGCGCTGTCAAGTTTGGTCGGCCATATTGCTGATACCAGTGAGCCATCCAGTAGCTAAACGTTTCCCCTTCGTAGGTTGGCTCAAATGAAATTACTGACCTTGATAATTTCCCGGTCTGTTTACTCCAATAAGCGAGACCACAGAACAAAACTACGGCTCCAATGGTAATTATTACAAGGAGCCGTCGTTTCATTTTCTAAAATTCTTTTACACCGCACTCTGCCCGCCGCCATCCGCGCCGCCGCCGTCGAGGTCAATCAAGATGTCGCGCGGCTCGGCGCCTTTGCTGGGGCCGACGATGCCGCGGCCTTCGAGTTCGTCCATGATGCGCGCGGCGCGGGTGTAGCCGAGGCGCAGGCGGCGTTGCATAAGCGAGACGCTGGCCTTCTGTTCGCTGCGGATGACTTCGATGCACTGCTGGATAATTTCCTCATCCTCGTCAATGCCACTTTCGATGTCGGTGTTGATGGCGGGCTTGGAAAGCTGCTGGTGAATTTCCGCTTCGTAACTCGGCTTGCCCTGCTTGGCGATGAAGTTGACGATGCTTTCCAATTCCTGATCGGTGATGAGCGCACCTTGCGCGCGGTTCAATTTTGCAGAGCCGGGCGGGAGGAAAAGCATATCGCCCTTGCCGAGCAATTTGTCCGCGCCCATCGCATCGAGAATCGTGCGCGAGTCCACGCGGCTCGCCACCTGAAACGCGATGCGCGCCGGAATGTTCGCCTTGATGACGCCCGTGATGACGTCCACGGACGGACGTTGCGTGGCGACGATGCAATGGATACCCGCCGCGCGCGCCATCTGTGTGATGCGCGCGATAGCCATTTCAACATCGGCTGGCGCAACCAACATCAAGTCCGCCAGCTCGTCAATGATGACGACGATGTAGGAAAGTTTTTCGGGAATAATGATGTCTTCCTCGCGCGGGACGATGATTTCTTCGTTCACTTCAACCGCAAATCCATCCGCGCCCGCCTCGACTTTTTCGCGTTTCGCAGCAAGCGGCAGTTCCAGTTCCTGTTCTGGCAGCGGCTTGTTTTTCGGACGGTCGTTGAAGGACTTGAGATTGCGGACGCCGCACCGCGCAAAAATTTTGTAGCGCTTCTCCATCTCGTTCACGACCCAGCGCAGCGCGAGGAGAACTTTTTTCGGATCGGTCACGACGGGAACGACGAGGTGCGGCAGCGCGTTATACATCTGCAATTCGACGACCTTGGGATCAATCATCACGAAGCGTAGTTGATCCGGCGAGAAGCGGTAGAGCAGCGAGGCGATGATGGAATTGATGCAGACAGATTTGCCGGAACCGGTCGCGCCGGCGATGAGCATGTGCGGCATTTCCGCGAGGTCGGCGACGATGGGATGGCCGTAAACGTCCTTGCCGAGCGCGATGGGAATGCGCGCCTTGGTGTTGCGCCATTCGTCGGACTCGAAGAGGTCGCGCATGATGACCTTCGACTTGACGAGGTTCGGCACTTCCACGCCGACGGAAGATTTTCCGGGAACGGGCGCGAGGATGTTGATGCGTTCGGCCTTGAGCGCGGCGGCGAGGTTGTTGTTGAGGCCGAGAATTTTTTCCAGCTTCACGCCCGGCGCGGGATGCAATTCGTAGCGCGTGATGGTCGGCCCTTTCGTGATGTCGCCAAGCGAAACTTCGATGTCGAACTGCGCGAGCGTCTGCTGCATGAGCCGCGCGTTGGCCATGAGTTCTTCCTTCGACTCCGTGGGCTTCACCGTCATGTCGGGATGCTGGAGAAAATCCATCGAGGGCAACTGGTAGTTGCCAATCATCGGCACGCTGGCGACGGTCATCGGTTTGGGTTTCTTGGGCAAAAATCTCGGACGCGGCGCGGTGGGCGATGGCGTAGAACCATCGGCAATGGTGATGATGGGTTCAATTTTAGCTGCCGCCGCATTTTCGGCAGCGACTGGGACCGCTGCCGTCTCGGCGGCGAGTTGCGCTTCCGCACTCGCCGGCTGGAAGCCAGCGCTCCCAGTGGACTCCGGCGTTTTTTCGGTTTTAGATTTACGTCCGAGAATTTCATCGGTGGTTGCGGGCGGAATTTCTCCCGCGTGAATCACCTCGCCGACTTCCAGTCCGTCCGGCGCAGGCGCGATTTCTTTCGGCGGTTCCGGGAACGTCGTCTTGCGGACGCGCGGGCCTTTTTGCTGCGGCACACTCAAGTCGCGCACCATCGGTTCCGGCACGGGCAAGCCGTCCGCACCGAGACCGCTGGAAACTTTTTCCGGCAGCTTGTCCGCCACGCGCTCCGGAAATTTTCCAGCCTTGCCGACTTCCTCTTCGAGCTGGCGTTTCTGTTTCTCCAATTCTTGCGCGCGTTTTTCCAGCGCGAGTTCGTCGTCAGATTTTTTCTCGACGGGCGTAAAGTTTTCCTTCCGCATTAGCAACCGAATCCAGGTGCTCAAATGAAAATTCGTCAGGAACAGCAGCGCGATGAGGCCGAGCGCGGCATAAACAATCGCGGCGCCGATGGTGCCCATCATCCAGAAGCCATAGTCGTAAGTCAGCCAGCCGAGGACGCCGCCCGCGCTGTGCGCGCCGATGTTTATGTGGCTGGCGTAATGATTAATGTCTAGTAGATGAAAAACACCCGTCACAGAAACCAGCAGCACCATGGTCCACAGGCTGAACCAGCGGACGCGCTCGCGCAAATAGTGCGGGAGGCCGAACAAATACGAGAGGCCGAATGCGCCGGAAATCCAAGGCAGAAGATACGCGCCTTGCCCAACCAACAGAAAAACCCAGCGGGCGAAATGGGCCCCCAGCGGACCGATCCAGTTGTGGGTGGGCTTGTTGACGTTCGTGGTGAGAAAGGAGATGTCGTTCCGATCAAACGAAAATTGCGCGATGAGCAGCGGCAGGGCGATGAAGAGAATGAGCACGATGCCGATGACATCGTTGAAACCGTTTTTGGAATGGGCGTTGGAATTCTCGCCCGATTTTTTTGCCATGCCGCAGCGTAACAACGCCGGACGCGGAGTTCAAAGTTGAAATTGGCTCCGCAATGGCGACGACCGTTGGGTGCAGCTTAACACAGTTGCGGTCTGGCTCCCTCGCCCCGCGAGGCACGAGCGGGGAGAGGGTTGGGGAGAGGGGTTTTTATTTCGCAAACCATTGGCCTCCTCTCCCCGGCCCTCTCCTCCTCCGAGGAGGAGAGGGAGTGGAATCCAGCGCGAAGCCCAACCGTGGCAAGCTGCACCCACGACCGTTCGGCGCCGGGATTTTGGCTTGCCATTTTTCAGCGGGATTGCAAAGGTATGCGCCCTTCGGTTGCGCGGTTAGCTCAGTGGTAGAGCATCACCTTGACACGGTGGGGGTCAGAGGTTCGAAACCTCTACCGCGCACCATCCCTCCCAAAAACCAAGCCTCGTTCTCAACCGAATCCATGCTGTTGAATTGGGGAGCGCGCCCGCCTCGGGCGCAGCGGGTCGCGCCCTCGCGACTCGCCCGGGCGGACGAGAACCAAACACCATTCCGTTGGCCTTCGTGCGTTCGCGTTCGGCGCGAGGGCGCGCCGAACTACAGCCGGGGCGGCTGTGCTCCCCATTTCCGACGGAACGGTTCCAGCTAAACCGTCCGCCCCTGATAAATTTCCCGCAGCCGGTCCTGAATTTCGCGCCGGGTTTTTTCCGGGGCAAGCGCCGTCCTGATTTCCACCGCGCCGCGCTCGCCCAGACGTTCGCTCTCGGCGCGATGGTCATAAACCCAGCGCATTTTTTTGGCCGCATCCGCCACGGACGGCTCGGCCCAGAAATTTCCGCGCTCGTAGGGGCCGCTGGTCTCCTTGATTTCCACCAGTTCGTAATCCACCAGCAGACTGTTGTCGGGACGCATAAAATCCAGATTGCCGGAATAGCCAGTCGCGATGACCGGCTTGCCGAGCGACATGGCCTGCGCCATGCCCAGGCCGAGGCCTTCCGCCCGGTGCAACGAAACGTAGCAGTCGGCGGTCGCAAACAGCGCGGCCATCTGTTCGTGGCTCAAATGCGACTCGATCCAAACAACGTTCAGCCCGGCGACGGCCTGCCGGATTTGCGCGTGACCAGCGGGATCGAAATGCGAGTTGATGGATTTCAACACGAGCGTCACATCCTCCGCCGGAGAAAACGCCTGCCGAAAGGCGGCGATGACCGCCAGCGGATTTTTCCGCGCGACCTCGCTGCAAAAATCAAAATTAAAAAGGAATACGCAGGCGTCTTCCCGCAGCGAAAAGCCGGCGCGACCGGCGCGCGGCAGTTTTTTTTCCGGCATTGCCCCGGCGTGAAATGGATAGGTGATTTTGTGAACCGGCACGGGCGAGACCGCCGCGAGCGCGCGCTGGCAGAAATCGGTCGGCACCCAGATTTCGTCGTAGTAATCGAAGTTGGAATGCCAGCGCGCCGGAAAATGTTCCAGCTCCCAATACCAGAGGGCGATGTTGTAACGCCCCGCGAAAAAACGCGGCCCCTGGTCCAAAAAAAAACGCCGGGAATAGTCGAACGAGAACGTCATCAGGTTGACGCCGTAGGGATTTT
>JAYVQV010000291.1:0-7368 GCA_043776855.1 Limisphaerales bacterium
ACTGTCAGCGGCCAGGTCTGGTATGTCGTTTCTTCCGTCAACAACCCGGTGAAATGGGCGGTCGGCAATGCAAACTGGGACATCGCCACGAGCGTTAACTGGAAAGACGCCGCCAACGTCGCCACGACTTATCAGGAGCAGGTCGGCCTCGGCGACCAGACATTATTTGATGACTCGGCCACCGGCGCCTCGCCCATCACCGTCACGCTTAACATTGGCGCGACCCCGGCCAGCGTGACGTTCAGCAACGTCGCCAAAAATTATATTCTTGCGGGAACGAGCAACATTTTGGGAACCACCGGCCTCACCAAGACGGGTGCCGGCACGTTGACCCTCCAGAACACGAATTCCTTGACTGGCGCGGTCAGTCTCAATGGCGGCACGGTAAATTTCAGCAAGCTGAATAATCTGGGCGGCGGCACGGCCATCAATTTCGGTGGTGGCACATTGCAATTTGCTTCCGGCAACACGGATGATATTTCCGTCCGCACCGTGACCATCAATTCCGGTGGCGCGACGATTGACACGGCGGGCAACAATGTTTCGTTCAGCAAGCGTATCGGTAACAGCGGCACAGGTGGATTGACCAAGACTGGCAACGGCATCCTGACCTTGAACACCAACAGCACCTATACCGGCAACACCATTGTTAGCCAGGGAACGCTGGCTTTGGGCGCGAACGCTTCGCTTTCCAACAGCGCGGCCATCATCCTTAGCGCAGGCGTCACGCTGGATTCCACGGCGACGGGATTTGGATTTAACCTGAACGGCACGGCAGGTCAGATTCTGGCCGGCACCGGCACGAACAACGGCGCGGTCACTTCTGCTGCCGGCGCAACCATCACGGCGGCCACCAACGGCGTGGTTGGCACTATGACCTTTATCACCGCCTTGAATTTAAGCGGTGGCAACTATGTGTTTGATGTCGGCACCAACTCGCGCGACTTGCTGGTGGTCGGCGGCGCACTGAACGTGAATAGCGGAACGGTGACGATCAATCCTCTGAACACGCTCACCAATGGTGTTTACAAACTGATCTCGTATGCTGGCGGTTATGGCGGCAGCGTGAACAACCTTACCATCAGCGGCGGACAAGCGAACAAGACCTTCAACTTGAGCGATGCCATCAGTGGCGAGGTTGACCTCGTGGTTGGCAGCGCCGGCACCAACAATGTGACTTGGGTTGGCGATGGCGCGGGGAATAGTTGGGACATTGATGTGACGCTAAACTGGTTCGATAATTTTCTCTCGGCCCCGGCATTTTTTGACAACGGCGACGTTGTGACCTTTAACGACGCCGGTTCACAAAGCCCGGCGGTGAACATTGCCAGCGCGGTTTCGCCGTCGCTGGTCATTGTCACCAACGCCAATCCTTACACGTTTAGCGGCGCGAAGATTTCCGGTGGTGCCGCCGTGTTGATCAAGAAGGGCAGCGGCACTTTGACGCTCGCCAACGTCGGCAACGATTACGGCGGCTCAACGGTCATCAGCAATGGCGTGCTCCAAATCGGTGACGGCGCGACGAGCGGCACTACCATCGGCAGCGGCAATGTGACAGACCATGCCTCGCTGGTTTTCAACCAGCCGGATAATTCCACGGTTCAGGGCAACGTGGCCGGCACGGGCAGTTTGTCCAAGCAAGGCGCTGGCACATTGACCCTGCTGGGCAATAACACTTACGCGGGCGCGACCACGGTTGATACGGGTGTGTTGCAAATCGGCAATGGTGGTTCCGCCGGCACGTTGTCACCGGCGGCGGTCACTTTGACCAACAACGGCACGTTGGATCTCAATCACAGCGGCACTTATACTTTGGCCAACGGCATTTCCGGTGCTGGCACCTTGAAGCTGGACGGAGCGGCGACCGTGACGCTTGGCGGTGCGAACAGCTACCTCAACAACACTTACATCAACAATGGCGTCGCGAAACTTTCGGCGGCCAACGTGATTCCGAGCGGTGGCTCCACCACCGGCTGGCTTGTCTTGGATGGCGGCGCAACCACGGCGGGTTCGTTGGACTTGAATGGTTTTAACCAGAGCATCAACGCGCTCTCCGGTTTGGGCGGCACCGTGCAGGGCCGGATTTACAACAACGGTTCCGGCCAGAATAAATTGACCATCGCCACCCTTGCTACGACCACTTATGCAGGCTTGATCCTGAATAACACCAATGGTGGCAGCGGCAGCGTCGCGTTGACGGTAAATGGCGATGGCTCGCTTGCCAACTCACTCACGCTGAGTGGCGCGAACAGCTACGGTGGACCGGTCTATATTGATGGCGCATCAGTCATCATGGGCGGCACCATCGGCACGATTGGCCAGCAATCCATCGGCAGCGGCCTGATCACGCTGACCAACAATGGCAGCTTGCAGATGAACGGCTATGGCAACGCCACGCAATCGGGAAATTTTGTGAACAACGTTCTGGTTCCCGCCGGCACCACCGGTAATCTGAAAACGGTGGGACGTGGCACTTACGCCGGCAGCATGACGGTGCATGGCACGTTGAATCTGACCACCAGCTATTTGCGCAGCACGCCGTCCGGCGACTGGTCGGCTTCCGACGGCCAGATCAATATCATCGCCGGAACTTTGGGCGGCGATGTTTATCTCAACACGACCGCCGGCTTTAACTTCGGCACCGCAGCGATTGATTTGGGAGCTGGAACGCACCTCTATAACTCCGCCAACAACGCTGGCTCGATTAACTTCACGATCGGCGAACTGACAGGAAGCGGAACGATTTCCGACACCACTCCAGCCGGCCCCGCCAACCGCACCGCGATTTATGTTGTCGGCGGACGCAATTCTAATGCGACGTTCAGCGGAACCATCAGGAACGAAAGCCGGTCCACCGGCATCAACAAGGTTGGCACCGGCTCATGGACATTGAACGGCACGGACACCTACACCGCATCTACGACCGTCAGCGGCGGTTCGCTGATTGTTGGCTCAACCTCTTTCATGACAGCCAGCCCGTTGATTACGGTCAACAGCGGCGCGACATTTGACGTCTCTTCCTACAACGGCCTGACCTTGTCCGCCGGCCAGACACTCACGGGCAGCGGTGTCATCACCGGCGCGGTCGCGGCGGTCGCCAGCGATATCATCAGCCCCGGCGTCGGCACGTTGCCGGGAACTTTGAGCTTCTCAAATACGCTGACGGAAACCGGCGATTTCGTGACGAATAATTTTAATTTGTCCAGCGACCCGACGGGCGTCAGCCTGACCAACAGCAAGATTGCCGTGCTGGGCGATTTGAACCTGACCGGCTCGAACATCGTGATCATCAATCCGCTCAATACGGTTTTGGGTGCGGGCGCTTACACGCTGTTCACTTACACCGGCACGCTGACGACGAACGGCGTGGCCTCGGTCGGTGGCACGCTGGAAAATAATCTGGTTGCGGGCGGCGCGTTTCCGGCCAATGCGAATGTCACGTTGATCTTCAGCAACGCCCCCGGCAAGGTGGTGATGATCGTGGTGCCAAACGGCCAGAGCCTGGTCTGGCAGGGCGGCATCACCGGCACGGCCACGAACAACTGGGATTTGACGATCAGCACGAACTGGCTCCAAGGCGGTTCCGTGGTCACCAACTTCCATCACTATGACAGCGTCACCTTCAACGACACGGCCACCAACTTGAACGCGGTGGTGGCGGGCACGCTTGCACCGGGAGCCATCACAGTTAATTCAACCAATGCCTTCAGCTTCTCCGGCACGGGTAAAATTTCCGGCAGCACCGGCCTCACTAAATCCGGCACGAACTTCCTGACCATTGGCAACACTGGCGGCAATGATTTCAGCGGCACGGTGACGATCAGCGTCGGCACGGTGAAAGCCGGTTCCGCCACCGCCCTCGGTGCGACGAACGGCGCAACGGTCATCAGCGGCACGGGCGCGTTGGATGTCGGCGGACAAAACCTCGGCGCGGAACCGGTCACGGTTTCCGGCTCCGGCTCCGGCAGTGGCGCGATTCTCAACAGCGGTGCCGCCGCCCTGAACGCGCTTCAGTATGTCACGCTCGCGGGCAACACCACCTTCGGCGGCACGAACCGCTGGGACATCCGCGCGAACACGAACGGCAGTCTTGCAGGCAACGGCTTCGTGCTCACCAAGGCCAGCGCGAATGACATTTATCTCGTCGGCCTCGGCAACACCGCGCTGGGCAATGTGCAGGTTCAGCAAGGCCGCCTCGGCATTCAGGACAACACCCTGCTCGGCACCAGTGGCACGTTGATTTTATCCGCCGGTTCCGGTGTGGATTTCTTCAACAACAGCGTGACCAACACGAAAGCGGTTTCGCTGACCAACGCCACCATCTCCAGCACCAGCGGCACGAATGTTTATGGCGGCACCATCAGCTTGAATGGCACCGGCACATTCACCGCGACAACCCCGCTGCAATTGAACGGTGCGCTCGGCGGCACGGGCGGCCTTGTGAAAAACGGCGCTTCATCGCTCACGCTCACGGCGGCAAATAATTATTCCGACGTCACGACCGTCAGCAACGGCACGCTCGCGCTGGTCGGCACGGCCTCGGTTGCCAGCAGCACGGCGATTGAAATTGAATCGGGTGCAGTGCTGGATGTCAGCGGCCACGCCGGCAGTTCGATCACGCTGGCATCCGGTCAGACCTTGCGCGGCAATGGCACGGTCAGCGGCAGTGTCAGCGCTCCGGCGGGCAGCACGGTTTCGCCGGGTGTGGCTGGAACCGGCACGCTGACCATCACGAACACCATCACGCTCGGCGGCACCGCGCTGATGGAAGTGAATCACGACGTTGCCCCGTCCCGCGATCAAGTCGTGGCGACGAACATCGTCTATGGCGGCACGCTCACGGTGGTCAACACCGGCTCGGCGTTGACGCTCGGCGACTTCTTCAAATTATTCGTCGGGGCGAACTCCGGTTCCTTCGCGACCATCAACTTGCCCGCGCTCGACCCCGGCCTCGCTTGGACGAACACGCTCACCTTGAACGGAACCATTTCCATCGTCGTCGGCCCGTCGGTGAACACCGGCTCGACGAACATCACTTCCGTCGTGAATGGCGGCAACTTGGAATTGAGCTGGCCGTCGGATCATATCGGCTGGAAATTGCAGGCCCAGACCAACACGCTGGCGAACGGGCTGGGCACCAACTGGGTGACGATTCCTGGCACGGAAACGGTCAATCATTTCACGAACACGATCAATCCAGCCAAGGATTCCGTCTTCTACCGCATGGTTTATCCGTGATCTAAAATCCAAAAAATTCCGCGCTGGATAACCCGGCGCGGAATTTTTTATTTTTCGTTTTCTTTGCATCCATGACGACGGAGTGCAATCACTGTTTTATGCAAATCCTAAAAATTAAAGTCACGCGCATTGGTATTCTCGCTGCGCTCACGGTTTTTCTGTCCACGCCATATCTTCCAGCCGCCGTGGTCACCTGGTCCGCCTCGCCCGGCACTTGGGACTTGGCCGTGACTGCGAATTGGAACGGCGGCGCGAACGTGTTCAACAATGGCGACAACGCCATCTTTAGCAACCTCGGCGCCGCCGGTTCGGGCGCGAGTGTGGTGACGGTTTCCGGCGCATTGCAGCCCGCGGCCACGACCATCTCCGCCACGGCGGCGAATGTCAGCTACGTCTTCAACGGCTCCGGCTCCATCGGCGGCACGGGCGCGTTGCTCAAGACCGGCGCAAGCATCCTGACGCTCAACACCGCGAACACTTACAGCGGCGGAACCATCATCGGCGGCGGCATTGTGCTCGTGACGAACACCGCCGTCGGCCAGTTCGGCACCGGCAGCATCACGCTCACGAACAGCGCCGCGCTCACGCTCTATCGCGCGACGACCACCGACGACGGCAGCACCAGCGGCTCGCTGACGAACGCGCTGATCGTGCCGACGGGCTGGACGGGAATCATTTCCAATTCGCCACGCGGAAACATTTCCGGTTCGCTTACCGGCGGCGGCACTTTGAATTTTCGCGCCAACGCTTCGCGCGGCGACATCAGCGGCAACTGGTCGGCCTTCACCGGGCAGATCAATTTGACAGGAATCACCGGTGGCAATTTCCGGTGTTTGAATGTCGCTGGTTATCCGCTGGCAAAAATAAATCTCGCCAACGGCAGCGCGCTGGGCTGCCGCGTCGCCGGCACACCGACGATTCCAGTTGGAGAAATTTCCGGTGACTTCAACTCCGGCCTCATCGCACCGAATACAGGCAACGAAAGTTTAAGCGTCATCTGGCGCGTGGGCGGCTTGAACACGTCCGTGACCAACAATGGCAACCTTACCGGCGCGGTCGGTTTCATCAAGGAAGGCAGCGGCACTTGGACGTTGGGCGGCACGAACACGACTTGCACCGGCGCCATCACCGTCAGCAATGGCGTGCTGGCGTTGACCGGAAATACTTCTCTCTCCAACAGCGCTGCGCTCGCGGTAAATTCCGGCGCGACACTGAATGTTTCTGCGCGCGGCGATTCGACGTTGACCGTTTACAGCAACCAGACCTTGCGCGGCGGCGGCACGATTCGCGGCAATCTCAATGCGCTTACCAACTCCACGCTTTTTCCCGGCGACGGTGTTGGTGTGCTGACTGTGACTAACATCGTCACGCTGGCCGGCGCGTTGCAGATGGAATTGAATAACAGCCTCGGAGCCGTCACCAACGACCGCATTGCCGCGACGACCATCAATTTTGGCGGCACGCTCATCGTCAGCAACGTCGGCCCCGCGCTCATGGCCGGACAATCATTCCAGCTTTTCAGTGGCGTGAGGAATGCCGCATTCGCCGCCGTGAATTTGCCGACCAACGGCGCGAACGGCCTCGCTTATACTTGGACGAATAAATTGTCCGTGGACGGAACGATTCAAGTCCTCACCGCCACTGGCGGTGTGAACACGAACTCGACGAACCTCACCGTGGTTGTGAATGGTAGCAATTTGGAATTGAGCTGGCCGACGGATCACATCGGCTGGCGCTTGCAAGTGCAGACCAATTCAATTGCCAACGGACTGGCCACCAACTGGGTGACGATTTCGGGAACTGACACCGGCAACAGCTACACGAACATTTTTAACCGGGTCAATGGCACGGTGTTCTACCGCATGGTTTATCCGTAAAAATAAATCCATCTCCCCGGCCCGGCCCCGCCCCTGCGCGAGGCCGGGCCGTTTTATTTGGGTGCAGCTTGACCCGGTTGTGCTTCGCGCTGGATTCCACTCCCTCTCCTCCTCGGAGGAGGAGAGGGCCGGGGAGAGGAGGCCAGTTGTTTGCGAAATAAAAAATCCCCTCTCCCCAGCCCTCTCCCCGCTCGTGCCTCACGGGGCGAGGGAGCCAGACCGCAACCGGGTCAAGCTGCACCCGTTTTATTTC
>JAYVQV010000292.1:0-7327 GCA_043776855.1 Limisphaerales bacterium
CCGTTGCACAGGCTCTGGCTCAACTCCCACCACCATCCCTGCTAACCAATAATCATAATCATCAATTTTTATTGGGTTTTTAAGCGGGACAGCAGTGACTTGAAGTCCCTGTTGGCCCAGGCCTCTGGCCTGTGCCACTACGGCCAGCGCTCGCGCCGACCAACGGTCGCGGGTCAAGTCAAACGCCGCCGTCTTATGCCTCACGCAAAGGGCGCGAAGTCCGCAAAGGAGGAAGAAAAAAACGGCTTTGCGCCCTTCGCGCCCTTTGCGTGAGGCAATCGCTTGAATTTAATCTATCCCGATCTCGTCGCCGCGCCATTCTGTGACCGCAGCAGTTTGAAGATTGTGACGTGCGCGAACAGCACGTCGGGATCACGTTGCAGCACTTCATCGTATTGGCGCGCGAAACCTTCGCCGGTTTCGGCGGGCGTGAGGAGAGTTTTGGTGCGTTGCGCCAGCGCGTTCACATCGGCGGCGGTCAGCGGTTCCTTGGCATCGAGCAGCGCGTCCATGTCGGCGAACAGATGCGTGACGGGCGCGAGCCACGCGAACCACGGATCGCTCGTGAGCAGGTGCAGAAAATCATAGGACGAAACCGTGCGGCCAAAACTCGCCTCGTAACTCAAGCGCTCGGAATCGAGCAGCGTCTTGTGCAACGCTCGCAACGCGGCGCGCAGTTCGGTGAGCCGCAGACGCAGCCCGGCGGGTTCCGCGCCGGAGGAAATGGAATCAGCCATGTGGATTCGTGCAATGTCACCCGCGCAGGTATTTCACCACCGCCTCGGTGCGCGAGTGAACGTGCAGCTTCTCATACACCGTCCGCACATAGCTCCGCACCGTGTCAATGCTGATGTCCATGCGGTCGGCAATTTCCTTGTAGGCATAGCCCTTCGAGAGCTGATCCAGAAATTCCCGTTCCGCCGGCGTGAGTTTGGCGAGCGAGGCGGTGGCGGGGGTGGGCTGCGAAAAAAATTGCACCACGCGCCGCGCGAGCTGCGGCGACATCGGCGCACCGCCTTCAAACACATCCTTGATCGCCTCCAGCAATCGCGCCGAGGCCGTGCGCTTGAGCAGATAACCGCTCGCGCCCGCGCGCAGGGAATTGAAAAGCGAATCGCTGTCCTCATAAACCGTGAGCATCAGAAACTGCACCGCCGGATGCGCGGCCTTGAGCTGGCGCACGCAGTCGTAGCCTTTCATGCCGGGCAGGTTGATGTCCATCCGCACCACGTCGGGCAGATTTTTGGGGATCTCCTTCAGGGCGATTTCGGCGTTGGCGAATTCGCCGGTGAGCTTGAGATCTTTCGCCCGCTTGATCAGCGCCGAAAGACTGCTGCGGATGCCTTCATCGTCATCCACGATTGCGACTTTGATTTGCATAATTTTTTGTCGGCGGTTCAACCAGAAAAATTCACTTCAAATTCCACGCGCGTCCCCTTGCCCGGCGCGCTGGTCAGGCTCAACGTTCCGCCCGCCGCCGCCGCGCGCCGCTTCATGTTTTCCAGCCCGTTGCGGTGTCCGTTCATCGCCGCCGCCCGCACGTCAAATCCCTGGCCGTCGTCGGCCACGACGATTTTGAAATGCCGCCCGTCCGTCTGCACCGACAATTGCACCACGCTGCCGCCCGCGTGTTTCAAGGCGTTCGTCAGCGCCTCCTTGGCGATGAGAAAAATGTTGTGGCGCACGTCCGGCGGCAGCGGGCGCGCCGGCACTTCCGCCGGCAAATCCAGCCGGCAACGCATCGTCCCCTCCGCGAACATTTCATTCGCGAAGTGCGCGAGGTATTCCACGAGGCTCGGCAACGTGTCGCTGCCGGGGCGCACGGCCCAGACGATTTCCTCCAGCGCGCGGACGGTCTGGTCGGCGGACTGCGAAATTTTCCCCGCGTGCGCCGCGACCTGGTCCGGGTTGTCCTTGTCCGCGTTCAGCAAACCGCCGAGCAGCGAGATGCGCGTCAGCAGCGAGCCGAGGTCGTCGTGCAAATCCTGCGCGATGCGGGAGCGCTCCTGCTCCAGCGCGCGCTCCTGCTCGGCGAGCTGCAGGCGGCGCTGAAATTTTTTCTTTTCCGTGAAACGCACCGCCGCCACGACGGCGGCAAACAAGACCGCCAGCACCAGCGCATCAAACCACAGCCGCTGCCAGAAACGCGGCACGATGAGGTCGTTGAACGACGTGGCGATTTCCAAATCACTAAAATACCAGCCGCCGCCGTTGCCGTTGTGCCGCAGGTGGACGGCGTTGAATTTACCATCCGCCTTGAAATGCGTCGTCAATTTTTCCGGCTGATTTTCTTCCGTGGCCCCCGGCGTCAGGTCGGGATTCATCCACACCGTCACGTTGTCCTCGCCGCCGGGAACGTATTGGACTTTGAAAATAATCGTGCGCGCCTGCCCGCGCCGGGGCAGTTCGTAGGAAACCGTCTTGCCCGGCTCAAACGCCTCCGGGCTGGCGGAACGCAGATCCACGTCGCCGAAAACATTATTGTTCGTCCCCTGCTCCGCCGTGTGAAACGCGCTGTAGCCATAGGCCTTCAGCGAATTGCCCACGCCGAAATGTTCCGCGTCGCCCGCGAAAAATTGCCAGCCCGCGAGATACTCCTCCGTGCCGACATCGGACAGCGGGTCAATGTGAAATTTGAAATAGAGCGTGTCGCTCGCCGCCGCGCCGCGCCGGACCGCGCCATCCAGAACGTCCGTCCCTGCGCCGTTTACGTGGACGAGCACCTTGCCGGAGTCCGACCACAAAACCGTGGCGAGCGCCGCCGGGGAAAAAATTCCCAGCAGGAACGTCAGCGCCAGGATGATGGCTGGACGAAGCATGAAAAAATGATGCCCGCGAAACCCGCGCCGCACAAGCGCGGCAAACCATAGTGGCACAGGCTTCCAGCCTGTGAGTTTCTGCTGCGCAATTCGCCAAGCGGACGCCAGCGCAGGCTGACAGCGCGAACCGGGCGGGGCGCGGCATTCATGCCGCTTCAACATCCGAACTGAAAAGCAGGTTCGTTTTCGATTTCAACCCTCCCGACCTTTCGGGCGTTGAAGCGGCGTGAACGCCGCACGCCGTTGAAACACACCGGCTGGAAGCCTGTGCCACTATTGCGGCAGCAACCGCACGCGGTAAAACCGCTGCGCCGTTCCCGCCGCCGGGGCATCGGTGACATTCAAAAACACCTGCGGCGGCACGGCGAAATTCGTTCCCGGCAAATTGCTCCAGGCGCCGCCAAGTTGCGTGGCGTATTGAATTTGATAGTTGCGCCCCGGCATCGCCGAAAAATTCAGGACGCGATTCGTGGTCACCGTTCCCGCCGAATTAATTTTGAAACCGCGCGCCGGGTCGCACAGATCCAGCGTGCCGTTGCCCCACGAATCGCGCAGCGCGGCCAGCGGCAGCACGAAAAATTCATTCGTTTCTATGTTGGCACCGGAACCCGCCGGACTTTGCGCGGCGAGCGCGCCGCCGTTCGCCGTCTGATACGCGGCGGCGCACAAAAATAAATTCGTCGGCACGGAACCAAAGGCGGCGACCAAATCCAGCGTGCCTTCGAGCGCGCCGTTGGTCGTGGCGGATTTGGCGCACGGCCAGTTCGTCGCGGTGTTGTTCACGAACCAACTTATGTAGGCGTTCTGGCTTTCGGTCGCGAGGAACGGTTTGTTCACGCTCACCGCCGTGTTGCCCGCCTTGGCCCACGGCGCGGTGGCGGTGGGGTTCGGGAGCAACTGGTCGGTGACAAAAATAAAATGGTCGTTCGCGCCGTTCGTGCCCGGCGACCACGTTGCGACGTAAAGCGTCGTGCCGCGCACCGCGCCGTAAAGCACCAGGCCGTTGCTCGCGAGCAGATAACCGGCGGAATCAAACGCGCCGTCGAGTTGGAACGGCGGCAGCACCACGGGCGCGTTGGTAAAGGTGTTCGTGCAAACCGGCGCGCTCGCGGCGGACGCGCCGACGCTGTTCGACGCGATGACGAAATAGCAGTGCGCCGAAGCGGATGCGAGGCCGGTGTCGGAAAAGCCCGTGGCGGCGGTCGTGAAAATGGCCGCGCCGTCGCGGCTCACAAAATAAATCGTCGCGCCATTCGCCGCCGACCACGCGAGACTGATTTGATTTGTCGCCGTCGGCGTGGCGGAAAGATTTTGCGGTGGTGACGGTGGCGGCGGATTGGCATTCGTCGTCACGGCGAAATGCCAGTCCGCGCCGCTGTTGTTGTCCCAAGTGCCGGAGCCGTTGTTGAACACGCAGTCGAGCTGCGTCGCGTTGGCGGGAATGTTTGTTGTGAACTGCCACGCGTTTGAACTTGCATTAAAAATCATCGCCGGGTCGGGCGCGATGACCGTTCCCCAATTGTTCCAGCCCAGATGAATTTTCACCGGGTTGGCCGCTGAAAGATTTCTGCCGGTGGCGTTGTATTGGATCGTCACTGCGTTTCCAGCGACTGGATTTGTCGGCGATAAATTCACGGGCAAGATGCCGGTGCCACTATTACCGCCGCCGCTGCCCGCGCCGACATAGACGTGTTGGATGGGCGACTTGAAAATGTTGCCGCGCGCATCGGTCGCGCTGACGTAGTAATCCACGAACGCATTCGAAATGCCCGTGACCTTGGAATAATAATAGTCCGCGAGGTATTGCGGGTTCGCGCCGATGATGGGCGAAACAAAACGATACGTCATGCCGTTCGTCTGCCACGCGCCGGTGAGTCCGCCGCCGGCGAACGTTTTGAACTGGTCGCTCGTCGGCGCGTTCGTGCCGTTCACGCGGAGAACGAGGCTGACGTTCGTAACGCCGCTCACGTCGTAGGCGTAAGTCCAAATCCAGAAATCTGAATTCGCCGCGACCTTGATTTGATAGCCGTATTGCACGCCAAAGTTCGTGCCGCCGGGATTCCACGGATGGCGCTGCGGAATGAAAACCGTCGGCGGCGTGGTGTCGGCGGCGGGACTGCCGGACAAAATGGAATTCACATTCCGCACCGCGTTCGATTGCGCGGCGACGGCGCGCTGGCACTCATCGTCGTGGCAGCCGTAATAAACAAAGCCGCTGTCCAGCGAGCCGAGATAATAATGCCAGCCGAGTTCCACCGCGTTCGGCGTCGCCGAAAAACTTCCCGGATCGCGCACCTGATCCACGCGCGGCGTGAGGCCAGAAATTTGCTGCGCGGTCTTCACGCGATTTTCCGTGGCGATGATGACGCGCCAGTTGTCCGCCTTGTCGCTCACGCCCACGCTCGGGTCAACGACGTTCGCGCCCGCGATGTTCGTGCTCGGCGGCCAGTGCCAGTTGATGAAACTTGGCGAGCCGAAATCGCCATCGGCATACACCCAGCCGCCGTCCTCGACGTGAACCACGTCGTTCGCGTCCGGCGGAAAATCCGCGATGAACTGTTCCACCGTCGTCGGCTCGTAACCTTTGCCGGCGGCGATGCTGGCCATTTGCGGAACCCATTCGTTGTAGTAGGAACTGCCGCCGCTCCACGCGTTGTCGCCGTCGTGCGCGCAGAAGACGAGCGCCGGTTTCGCCGGATTATTTCGCGCGGCGAGATTATTGATGAGGTTCAAATCCCAGCCGCTGTAACTATCCTTCCAGCCGAACGCCTGGTCGCTCGGCGCGAGAATCATTTTACTTTCTGCGCCCGTCACCGGATCAACGTAGCGCGCGTAGTGCAGTTGAAAACCAAACGGCATCGCCTGAATCGGCGCGCAGCCACGGTCAATCGTGAGGCGCTGATAATTGCCCGCGCCCTGCGCCGGATTCAACTGGTCGGCGAGGTTCGGCAAATCGCACATCTCGCCACCGCTGCCGGTCGCCACCGGAAAATCTGCGCACGCGCGGGCGAGGTGCGTGTTGGCGATGACGCTCCAGTTGATGCCGACGCGTTTCAGAATCGGGATCATCCGTTCGCTGAAACACGTCTCGGCGGGGAAATAACCTTTCGAGAGCGGCGCGCTGTTCGTGTTCCAGAAAATTTCCATCTGCCGCTGCTGGATTCTTAATTCCATTTCGAGGGTCTCATCGCTCAACAGCGGAGCGAGCGCGTGGTGATAAGTGAAGTTCACCAAGTCCATCCGCGTCTTGCCGCCACTGGTTGTCCAGCCGCGCGCGGTTTGGAAATTTCCGTTCCAGCCGGAGCCATAACCGAGTTGGTTCGCGACGCCGAGGCTCTGGACATTTTCCATGAGCGCGCCGGAGTAGGTGACCTGCACGCCAGCGTTGCCGTAGCCGAGGAGATTGCCGAGGGAATTTTTCGGCCCGGCCTGATACGCCGCCTGCCGGTCGCCGGCGCTGAAAATCGAGGAGAGAATTTCCGGCGCGGGATGGAGGCGTCCGGCATTTTGTTTTTGAATCGTGTCCCACGCGTTCTCGTAATGATCCACGCCGTAGTCACGCCGATCCGGCCAATACACGGGCTGATGCAGATGCCAGAGCCACGTCGTGTGGACACTGGTGTTGACCGCGCTGGCCGACGATGCCAGCAAACCAGACAGCAACGCAGCGACGAGATGACGGTGCGGAAAATTCATGGGCGACGGGAATGAAGATACACCGTTTCGCCAGCGCCCCAACCGCACATAGATGCGGGTGGTGTTGGCAAAAATAATTTACCGCAGAAACTTTGAGAACCGAGTCAACGGTCCCCGCAGTTTTTCACGGCGCGACCTTGAGCCGCTCGACTTCCTCGGCTTTGCCTTCGAGCAGGAAGCCGTGTTCCTTGTAGGAGCGCAGCATGAAATGCGTGGCCGTGGAAAGCACACCCTCGACCGTCGAAAGTTTTTCCGAAACAAACGCCGCGACGCGCTGCAGGCTTGCGCCGTTGACGAACACCAGCAAGTCGTAGCCGCCGGACATGAGGTAGCACGACTCCACTTCATCGAAACGCGAGATGCGCTCGGCGAGGCGGTTGAAGCCGCCGCCGCGTTCGGGCGTGATGCGGACCTCGATGACGGCGCGCACCGTGCCGGATTCTTCCTCCGAGAGATTCAGCACCGGCGACCAGCCGAGCAGCACGCGCTGCTTTTTCAAGTCGTCGAGCTGGCGGTTCACGTCGGCCTCGGACAGGTTGAGCACCTGCGCCATCTGCGCGGTATTCAAGCTGCCGCCTTCGAGCAAAAGTTTAAGGAGCGGATTCATCGGGCGGAGTGTGGCAAAAAACGGTGGTGAATCCATTCCAAAATTTGGGGGAACGGCGGCCAGGGTGCAGCTTGAAACTGTTCTTGTTTTCTCCCTCTCCCCGCGAGGCACGAGTGGGGAGAGGGGCGTTTTATGCGTCCGCGTGCCCTCCTCTCCCCAACCCTCTCCTCCCTCCGAGGGAGGAGAGGGAGTCAGAATAAGAACA
>JAYVQV010000293.1:0-7317 GCA_043776855.1 Limisphaerales bacterium
AGCATTTCCAACGTCGTCTTCCGCGACATCCAGTTTGTTTCGCGTTACCACAGCGATCCGTGGTGGGGCAGGGGCGAGGCGATTTCTTTCACGGTTCACCCGCGCACGGCGACGACGCAGCTTGGCAAATTGCAAAACGTCCTTGTCGAAAATGTCAGCGGCAAGGCGGAGAACAGCATTCGCGTGAATGCCGCTGCCACTGGTCACATTGAGAACATCCGCTTCAAAAATGTCTCGGTGAAGTTCGCGCGCTGGACAAAATATCCCGGCGACGTTTATGACAACCGTCCGACGAAAGTCCTCACGCCCATCGAAGCGCACGCGGCGGACGGTTTCAACCTGCGCTTCGTTGATGGCGTGAGTTTGGAAAATTGTTCCGTGAAATGTGCGGATGATTTCGGCCAAGCCATCGCGGCGGAAAATGTTGACGGCTTGAAAATATTTAACTTCAACGGCGATTCGTCAGCGCACCCGGTTTTTGTAAAATGAATTCAGTCATCCGTAATCCGATCATTCCCGGTTTCAATCCCGACCCGTCCATCGTGCGCGTTGGTGACGATTATTACATCGCCAACTCCACGTTCGAGTGGTTTCCCGGCGTGGCGTTGCATCACTCGCGCGACCTCGTGAATTGGAAACTCATCGGCCACGCGCTCACGCGGCCGTCGCAGCTTGATCTGCGCGGCATTGCGGATTCGGCGGGCGTGTGGGCGCCGAGCCTGAGCCATGCGGACGGACAATTTTGGCTCATCTACACGAACATCCGCCAGACCGGCATGGGGCGTCCGTTCAAGGACTGCGGAATTTTTCTGACGACGGCGAAGGACATCCTCGGCCCGTGGTCGGAACCAGTCGTGCTGAATAACATCGGTTTTGACCCGTCACTTTTTCACGATGACGACGGGCGCAAATGGCTCGTGAACATGGAATGGGATTTTCGTGCGACCGGCGTGGAGCGATTTGCGGGAATTGTCATTCAGGAATATGACCCGCAGTCGCGCCAGCTCGTCGGGCCGATGAAAAAACTTTTGCAGAAACGAAATGTCCTCTGCGAAGGGCCAAATATTTACAAGCACGGTGGCTGGTATTATCTGATGATGGCCGAAGGTGGCACGGGCTGGACGCACAGCATCTCGATGGCGCGCTCGAAAAATCTTTTCGGCCCCTACGAACTCGACCCGCAGTCGGTGGTCCTCACAGCGCGCGATGATGTTTCGTTGCCGCTGCAAAAAGCCGGCCACGGTGAACTCGTGCCGACGCCGGCGGGCGAATGGTATCTTGCTCACCTCGCCAGCCGCCCGCTCGTCACTGCCGCGCCGCTGAATCAAGATTCGCCGGATAAATCCGCCATCGCCGCGCAACACGCCGGGCATCGCTGTATGCTGGGTCGCGAGACGTGCCTGCAAAAAGTGGAGTGGCGCGATGGCTGGCTGCGCCTGGCCGCTGGTGGCGTGAAGCCGCAGATGGAAGTGGCCGCGCCAAAAAAACTTTCGCCGCACCCTTGGCCGAATTTGCCGGAGCGCGATGATTTTGATTCTGAAAAGCTGGACGTGAACTGGAGTTCGCTCCGCGTGCCGGTGGACGAATCGTGGCTCTCGCTCAAAGCGCGTCCCGGTTGGCTGCGCCTGCGCGGACGCGACTCGCAGCACTCGCTGTTCTACCAGAGCTTCGTCGCGCGCCGCCTGCAACATTTCCGCGCGACCGTTGAAACGCGGCTGGAATTTTCCCCGGAACATTTCACCCACAGCGCCGGGCTGATTTGCTACTACGACACGCGCACACATTTTTATCTGCGCCTCACGCATCACGAATCGCTGGGAAAAATTCTCGGCATCGTCCAGACCGACGACGGCGTTTATTCCGGGTTGTCTGATTCACAGATCGTCATCAACGACTGGCAGCAAATCCATCTGCGCGCCGAGCTTGACCACGCGAAGTTGCAATTCGGCGCATCGCCAGACGGCCAGTCGTGGCAGAACATCGGTCCGGTGCTGGACGCCTCGAAACTTTCGGACGACTACGGCGCCGGGTTACACTTCACCGGTGCGTTAGTCGGTTTGTGCTGTCAGGACTTGAAGGACAACGCCCGTTGCGCGGACTTTGATTATTTCGACTACCGCCCGCAGTTGGCTTGATGAATTTTTTTAACTGATGGCTGCGACAATTGAACCCATGCCCGGCACTGAAGAAACCAGCGAACCAAATGCGCCGAAACATCGGCTGGCCTTCGGGCTGGTTGCGGTCGTGCTGCTGTTGGTGCTGTATGTTTTGAGCATCGGGCCGGTGGCGTGGATTTTTTTTAAGGCCGGCCATTTCAATTCATCTGCGGGCGAGCGTTTCTTTCAAGTGTTTTATGCGCCGCTGGATTGGGTGTATCAGCACAATGACTGGTTCAAGTCGTTTATTGACGCCTATATCAAGCTGTTTCACATTTCCTGATTGCCAGTCATCGGTTGTGAACAAAGACACGTTGACAGCCGCGCGGATGGAGTTTAGTCTCAAACAAAATTCGCACTGAATATGATACTCCGCATCGCCCTCATTCTTGCCATCGTTGCTGCTTTAGCGACGGGTGCTTTGTCTTATCTCGCCAAAGAGCAGGTCACACTTTTGACCGGCCAGCGTGACACCGAGAACGGTGCCAAAAAAGAAGCGCTCACCAAGCTCTCCACCTCGGACAAAAATCTTAAGATGACCAAGGCCGAACTCGTCACCACGCAGGGCGAACTGGCCAGCACCCAAGGCGAACGCGACAAGGCCGTGGCTCGCGCCCAAGTCCAGAGCGACCGCGCCGACAAACTTTCCGACCAGCTCGCGAAAGCCGTGGAAGAACGCGACGCCGCGCAAAATCTCCTCGCCTCTTACAAGGCCACCGACCTGACGCCGGAACAAATCATCAGACTCAACAAGCAGTTGAAGGATGCCAACTCGCAGATTGTTTTTATTAATGGCGAAAAAGGCGTGCTCGCCCGTGAGCTTGCAAAAAAGACAGCCGAACTGGAGCGCATCACCGGACCTGGTCTGGATATTAAGCTGCCTGCCGACTTGAAGGGCAAGATTGTCGTCGTGGATCCAAAATGGGATTTCGTCGTCCTCAACATCGGTGATGAAAGCGGCGTCATTCCCGACGGCGAATTGCTCGTCAGCCGCGCTGGCAAACTCGTGGCCAAGGTGGTCATCCGCAGCGTCCAGAAAGACCGTTGCATCGCCAACGTCGTTCCCGGCTGGAAGCTCGGTGAGATGATTGAAGGCGACGTCGTCACGCCCGCGCATCCCGCCTCCTGAAATGAAATTTCGCGCCGCGCAATTTTTTCTCCTGCTGGCGCTCGCCGCTACGGCGGTTCTTTTTTCCGGCTGCTCCACGGTTGAACCCGACAACGCCTCTGTCCGTCCGTGGAATACCCCGCAAGGCTGGGAAGGCAACGCGCTCGGCGGGATGGATTACCAGCACCGCTAGATTTTCCGCTTCACGCAGCGTGATGGTGTGACGACAAAATTCACCGTCGCATCGTGCGGTTCCACCGGGATTTTTTCCAGCAGTTGAAAGTCGTAACCCACGCCGCATTTCACGCCGCTCGCCTCCGCCAGAATCCGGTCGTAAAAACCCTGGCCGCGTCCCAGCCGGTTGCCGCGCACATCAAACGCCAGCCCCGGCACGAGCACGAGGTCAAATTGGTTCAACGAAATCTCCGCGCAGCTTGCCGCCGGTTCGCGCACGCCAAATTTTCCAATGACGATGTCCGTCGCCAGCGTGTTGAGCACACGCGCGCTGTAGATTTTTTTCTCCGCGTCAAAAAAGGGCAGGGCACAAGTGGTTCCCAGCGCCAGGGAAAGTTCCAGCACCGGCCAGATGTCCAGTTCATCGGCCAGCGGCGCGAAAAATAAAATCGAGTTGGCGCTTTGAATCTGCGCCTTTAGCCGCGCGCACACATCAATGGACTCCACCGCCCGCACCGCCGGGGAAATCTTTTCCAGCCGTTCGCGGATCATCTGGCGCAGGACAGATTTGAATTGCAGGGAATTCAAAGTTTTGATTTCAAACGATGCCGCCAGTAACCCGGATCGCGGTGGCAGTGCATGACGGCGATGATGAGTATGTAATCCGGTTCAACCGTGAACAGCACCGCGTAGGGAAACACACGGGTCAGGCAACGCCGCACATCGTCCTCGAAAATGCGCCAGCGTTCGGGAGCTTGCTGAATTTGAGATAACGCGACTTCGACGCGCGCGATGAATCTGGATTCCAGACCTTCCTGACAATTTGCGTAGTAACGCGCCGCATCCTCAAATTCCGCGAGCGCTTCAGGATGAAATTCGATTTTCACCGCGCGACGGCGTTGCGGACGCGCGCCACAGCTTCGTCGGCGGGAATTGTTTTCACGCGCCCGCTGCGGACTTCATCGCGTCGGCGCAATGCTTCCGCCGCCCAGAGTTTGCGGATCGTTTCGTCCTGCGCGGGATCGAGGCTTTCCACCAGCCGGTCGGCGAGCAGCGCGCGCGCGTCGCCCGACAGCGACAACGCTTCCTCGGCGATTTGTTCAACAGTCAAACTCATGGCGGGACAATACGCCGCGACTTTGGAAAATTCAACGCGGAAAAAGTCACGCGCACCGCCGCCGAAGTGTTTTCCAGTCGTGCGCGGATTTGCTGGCGCAGGTCAGATTTGGAGTTTGAAGTGAAAGAACTCAATTCAATATTTCTTGAAGAAACAGCGCCGTGGCTTCCTTGAGATTTTTCAACGCGTTTTGCCCTGCGTGGTCGTGCCAGTTTCGGAATTGTAAGCCACCAGCCAGCGTTTGGCTTCGCCGGGATAAATGATCGCCGTGAGCGTCTTCATGCCGGAAAACTAAACGAGCTTGGCATCATTGGCAAACGTGGAAATTGAGTCAGGCGATTCTGTTTGGACGGCTGCGAAGCTGGGTTAATAAGGCAGATGCTTCATCTGCGACTTTACGTTCGACACGAACCGATTCCGAAATGATGGATAACGCTTTTTCTTCTAGTCCATCGTGGAAGATACGCCGTGCATTGGTCACTCTGGTAGCGGTTGCTTGGGATTTGAATGATTCTTCCCTTTGCAATAAGATAACCAAATCTTGTGAAGGGATTCCAAGATCACCAAACTCCTGAAAGTATCGAACAAAAATCCGTTTTCCGATTTTGTTCAACAGGTCTTTCAACTCATTTTCGTCCATGCCTTATCTTTTTGAAAATGCCATCTAGCCGCAAGGCGTAATTTACCCACCAATTACTTTCCGCGCAGCTTTACCAACTCTGCCCGCCATTTTTCCAGCCGTTCCTTGATTTTCTTTTCCACGCCTTGTTCGGTCGGCTCGTAGTATTTTTTATCCGCACCAAGATAATCCTGCGCCACGAAATGATCCTTGCCCTCGTGCGCGTATTGATAGCCCTTGCCGTGGCCGAGGCGTTCCGCGCCTTGGTAATGGCCGTCACGCAAATGTTCTGGCACGGCAATCGTGCGGCCAGAGCGGACATCTTCCAGCGCGGCATCAATGGCTTTGTAGGCGGAGTTGCTCTTGTTCGCCGTGGCGATGTAAATCGTCGCCTCGGCCAGCGGAATCCGTGCCTCCGGCCAGCCAACAAATTCGGACGCGGCGAGACACGCGTTCGCCAAAACTAAAGCCATCGGATCGGCGAGGCCGACGTCTTCCGCCGCGCAAATCACGATGCGCCGGGCGATGAAGCGCGGGTCTTCGCCGGCATGAATCATCTTGGCGAGCCAGTAAAGCGCGGCGTCGGGGTCGCTGCCGCGCATGGATTTGATGAAGGCGGAAATGGTGTCGTAGTGAGCGTCGCCATCGCCGTCATAGACTACGGCTTTTTTCTGGATGCTCTGCTCGGCGACAGCGAGCGTGAGGCGGATGACGCCATCCGCGTCCGGCGCGGTGGTGAGCGCGGCGATCTCCAGCGAGTTCAAAACTTTGCGCGCGTCGCCGTCGGCGATTTTGGCGAGATGGCGCAAGGCGTTTTCATCAGCGGAAATTTTCAGGTAGCCGAGGCCGCGTTCTTCGTCCTGCAACGCGCGTTGCAAAAGCGAAAATAAATCCTCCTCGGTCAGCGGGCGCAGTTCAAAGATTTGCGAGCGCGAGACGAGCGGGGAGTTGACGAAGAAAAACGGGTTGTGCGTGGTCGCGCCGATGAGCCGGATGACGCCGCTCTCGACATCGGGCAGCAAAACATCCTGCTGCGCTTTGTTGAAACGGTGGATTTCGTCAATGAAGAGAATGGTGGACGCGCCGGTGTTCTCCAGCCGGTTCGTGGCGGCGGCGAGGACGCGTCGCATATCGGCGACGTTGGATTCCACGCCGCTCAATCTTTCAAATTTACTTTTAGTCTGTCGCGCGATGATTTGGGCGAGGGAAGTTTTGCCGGTTCCGGGCGGGCCGTAAAAGAGGAGCGACTGGATTCGATCTGCTTCAATCGCGCGACGCAGCAACTGGCCGGGACCGAGGATGTGGGATTGCCCGACGTATTCATCGAGGTTGCGCGGACGCATCCGCGCGGCGAGCGGTTGGGAGCGGGAGGTATCAGGCTTGGGAGAAGAATTTTCTTCCGGCAAAGTTTTTGCCGGGGTGGAAAAGAGTTCAGCGTGAGCCACGCGGGGAAATTAGCAGTTGCCGCCGGATTGCCCAAAATAAAATTACGGGACGGAGCGCGGACGGCTCGTCCGCAAGTTGTCTGGCCGGTTTAGAAACGCGCGGGCGAGCCGCCCGCGCTCCAATAAAAAAGCCCGCACGGGTGGCGGGCTTTGATTGCCGGCGGGTAAACGACGCGCGCCGGTAATCTTAAAATAACCCCGCCATTGCCGTGTCGAACTTGACCATTGAACATATGTTGCCATATGGGGAACTTGCCCGGCGGCTTACAACTTTCAGGCAAAGCTGACGTGTCGGCCACCGTCTGCGGCTCATTCCGAGTTCGTTTTAATTACGGTCCAAGGACTGTTGCGAATCACGAACAGGGCAGGGAAAACTGGTTTCAAATTTTGACTTCAAAATCTGTTTTCAAATCAAGATTTCAAAAGAACGTTTACTGCTAAATGAATCGTCTGTTCCGGGTTTTTTCTCAAGGACTTTTTTTAGAATTTTTTTTCGTTTCGCGAAATGAAAACTTGCATCGCGCCGATTCCAGATTTGAAATGGAAGTTCAACTTCGCGGCTTCAATTTTTTAGTCATGGCTGGGAAACGTTTGAGCATTGCGGATGACCGGCGTGGGTCAATACACCACGGGGTCATTCAACCGTCCGCACTGGTTGCAGCGCGAACGGTCCACGTCCGCGTCATCGGTATAGACGT
>JAYVQV010000294.1:0-7317 GCA_043776855.1 Limisphaerales bacterium
CGTCATCTGCGTCACCGGCAACGGCCTCAAGACGCTCGACGCCGTGCAACATCACTGCGGCAAACCGCGTGAAATCAAGCCGAGCCTGCGCGAGTTCGAGGCGCTGCTGGTGCATGAGGAAAAGGTGGGCGCGTAAATTAAAATGTCTGCGCGAACACACTTTGAACTGGGGAGCGCGCCCGCCCCGGGCGCAGCCAACGACGCCCTCGTCGTTGGCTCCACGGCACGCGCGAACGGAAACATTTTACGCATCCTGTGTGGTTCACGCGCATAGGTTCGACGCGAGGGCGCGTCGAACCGCAGCCGGGGCGGCTGCGCTCCCAACATATCGGGGCGTAATGCCGCTTCACTTCGTTTCCGGCGCATGATAACGTAAATCCAGTGAAAGTAATTCCTCCAGGCCTGCTGGAAACAGCGGTGGAACGGCTCAAAGCCGAATTCCAGCCGGAGGAAATTTATCTGTTCGGTTCGCACGCCTGGGGCACGCCGACGGAAGACAGCGACGTGGATTTGATGGTGGTGTTGGAAAACAGCGACCAGCGCCCCATTCGCCGCGACCAGCGCGCCCAACTTTGCCTCGGTCGGTTGCCATTCTCCGTGGACGTGCTGGTGCGGACTCGGCGGGAAGTGAATCGCGTCCGGGAAATTCGCGGCAGCCTGACCCACGAAGTATTTCAAAACGGACGCAAGATTTATGGGTGACACCAACCAGGCACTCTTACGCTCTTGGTTGACGAAAGCCGCGAGCGATCTGCGAAGCGCGAAAATTCTTGGTTCAGCCGAAGACCCGGCCCTCGACACGGCGATTTATCATTGTCAGCAGACGGCAGAAAAGGCGGTGAAGGCATTTCTGGTTTCACGCGGCGCAACCCCGGATAAAACTCACGACATCCGTGCACTCACATTGAAAGCCGCCGAATACGAACCGCGCTTCAATGAACTCATCACCTTTGCCGCCGAACTGACTCCCTACGCTTGGGAATTCCGCTATCCCGATGACTTGGCGGAAACTTATCCGACGGGCGAGGAATTTGCCGAAGCCTTGCGCCAGGCACAGGTGGTTTATGATTTTGTCCTTAACCTTTTGCCGAAGGAAGTCAGGCCATGAAGCCGCTCGACGCCGGGCAACATCACTGCGGCAAACCGCGTGAAATCAAGCCGAGCCTGCGCGAGTTCGAAGCGCTGCTGGCGCATGAGGAAAAGGTGAATGCGTGAACGCGCTTCACTTCATTCGTTTAACGTGATAAAGCTGACTGCGTGAAAGTAATTCCTCCAGGCTTGTTGGAAACCGCAGTGGAACGGCTCAAAGCCGAATTCCAGCCGGAGGAAATTTATCTGTTCGGCTCACACGCTTGGGGCACGCCCACGGAGGACAGCGACGTGGATTTAATGGTTGTCGTCAAGGAAAGCAGCGAGCGCCCCATTCGCCGGATGCAGCGGGCGCACATCTGCCTGATTGGGATTGGTTTTGCGAAAGACATTTTGGTCAACACCCGCGCCGAGTTTGACCGTTACCGCCATTTGAAAGCCGCGCTCTCGCACAAGATTGCCGAGTCGGGAAAAATACTTTATGCCCAGACCGCCCGCTGAACTGACGCGTGCCTGGCTCCTCAAGGCGCACAGCGATTTGCATACCGCCATCCAGATTGGCGGGCTGCCGGATGGCCACCTTGATGCAGGCATCTACCATTGCCAGCAAGCGGTGGAGAAAGCCCTGAAAGGTTATCTCGTCTTTCGTGAAATTCCCTTCGAGAAAATCCACGACCTCGAAAAGATCATCCAGCAGGCCATCCCCGTTGAACCCGGCTTCCAAACCTTCACCCTGTTGGCCGCCACCCTGACACCCTACGCCGTTGCCTACCGCTATCCCGAAGAACTAGGTTTTACCGAACCATCGCTTGAAGAGTTTGCCGAAGCGGTGCGGCAGGCGCAGGCCATTTTTGATTTCGTGGTTAATTTGCTTCCAAAGGAGGCGCGGCCATGAAGCCGCTCGACGCCGGGCAACCTCACTGCGGCAAACCGCGTGAAATCAAGCCGAGCCTGCGCGAGTTCGAAGCGCTGCTGGCACATGAGGAAAAGGTGAATGTGTAACGCATGCCCATGCGGTATGACTAACTGAAGGCTGTGGCAAAAGAACGCTACCAAATCGAATACACGCCGTCGGCACTGGATGATTTACGCTCGCTACCCAAGCGCGAAGCAGAACAAATCCTGCGTAAAGTTCAACGGCTCGAACATGGGCTGCACGGCAATATCAAGCGACTGCAAAATATTGACATCGGTTTTCGGTTGCGGATGGGTGATTATCGGGTTTTATTTGACGTGTTCGGCGACAAAATTGTGATCCAAAGTGTCGGCCACCGAAAAGATATTTATGAGTAGCGCCATTGCAGAAAAAACCAGCGTGAAAAAACAGCAGAAAGCGGTTATCAGCCAGATCTCCTCGTTGCGCGAGCAGATGAGCGACTTGAATGATTACCTTGATTTGCTGGAAGCTCGCGCCCGCAACCGGGGCAAACGGACGTTCACGACGGACGAGGTGCGCAAGCAACTTGGACTGGCGTGAACCAACCGCGTGAAATCAAGCCGAGCCTGCGCGAGTTTGAAGCGCTGCTGGCGCATGAAGAAAAAGTGAATGCCTGAAATGAATCCTTCGTTGCGACAATTGATTGCGCTGGTGCCGCCACCTGCCAATCCTGTTGCGCTGGGTTTGCCAAATGATTGGAAGCAAGTTGAAGACGAATTGGGAACTTTTTTGCCTCAAGATTTCAAAGACTACGTCAAAATATATGGCGCAGGTCAATGGACAGGTTTTTTTGGCGTCTGGAATCCGTTTTACAAATGGAAAAATCCTAATGCCTCCAAAACATGGAAGGCATGGCGCGAAAAGCGATTTGAAGGGTTTAAAGAGTTTCAACAACAATATCCAGATGACACGGCACCATTCGCTGTCCATCCAGCCTCTGGAGGATTGCTTGCATTCGGATTTAACGACAACGGCGGAACATTATGCTGGCGAACTATTGGTAGTCCAGATTCGTGGTCAATCGTTTGTCTCGACGCAGAATTATCAAACCGCTACGACGAATTTGAACTAACATTGACAGCGTTCATCGAAGCGCTGATGGAAAAACGAATTTCACCAAAAACTTTTCCGCCGGATTTTTTCCCAATTCGACAGCCAGCGTTTCAACCATATACAACAGAGTGAATTTTATACAAAAAAAGTTCACATCCTTACGCCAATCCATAAATTAACCACTTAAAATCCTAACATGAAAAAATACCTCGTTGAATTCATCGGCACGTTCTTTCTCGTCCTCGCCATCGGCATGGCGGTCATTGACCCCGGCGGCGCGGGCAATCTCGCCCCCATCGCCATCGGTGCGACGCTCATGGTCATGGTGTTCGCGGGCGGCCACGCCTCCGGCGCGCATTACAATCCCGCCGTGACGCTCGCCGTCTGGCTGCGCGGTCGTTGCGCCGCGAGCGATGTGCCGGGCTATCTCATCGCGCAAATCCTCGCCGCCGTCGCCGCCGCGAAACTTGCGCTGCTGTTCAAGGGCTGTCCCGTCATCACGCCGGGCAATCCCAACGTCGGCCACGCGCTCATCGCGGAATTCGTCGGCACATTCGCGCTCGCCTACGTCGTGCTGAACGTCGCCACGGCCAAGGCCACGGCGAACAATTCTTTCTACGGCCTCGCCATCGGCTCCACCGTCGTGGCGATGGCGTTCGCGCTCGGCGGCATTTCCGGCGGCGCGTTCAACCCCGCCGTCGCCGTGGGCATCACCGTGATGGGACTCGCGAAAACCTCGAACCTCTGGATCTATCTCGTCGGCAATTTCGCCGCCGCCATCGTCGCCGCGCTGACGTTCAAGTTCATCAACCCGGACGACAAGTGACAAACGGATGGGTGGCTGAATGGATTCAAGGATGAAGCCACCGGTGCGTCCGGTCATCCTGGCCTTGCCCGTTTGTGTGGACACAGGAAGTGTGATTGTGGCCATACCCACTTCAGAAACAAAACCGGCGGAGTGTTACCGATTATTTAACCGCAGAGACCGCAGAGACCGCAAAGCAACCAAGCGAATTATTTTTTACCACGGATGATACCGCAGGGCAGGACGGCTAAAATTTGAGGAGTGACGAGTGATGCGTGACGGAGCGCGGACGGCTCGTCCGCAAGTTGTCTTCCCGTCAGACGAGCTTGCGGACGAGCCGTCCGCGCTCCGTTTGACGTGGTTGAAAAATCTCTGCGCTCTTTGCGTTCTCTGCGGTTAAATATTCCGGGGCGGATTATTTTTTCGGTGCCGGGCCGAGCTGGTTGATCCACCAGCCATTGTTGCTCTGATAGCGCTTGAAGATTTTGTCGCCGAGCGTGGCCGAGACGGACTGCTCGGTCTCGACGCGGATCTGGGTCAGCGCAGCTTGCCGCGCTTCGGTGGTCAAATCCTGGTTGGCCTTGAGCGCCTCGACGGCTTTTTCAGCGGCCTGCTTGAAGTCATAAATTTTCGGCGCGGTGTCGGCGGGCAGGTCGTTGCGCTTGGCGAGACTTTTTAATTGCTGATACTGGTAGTCCTGCGCGCGGTCGAGTTCGGCAAATTTTTGTTCGCCCAGTGCGGCGGAGACTTCGGCCTTCAAGGCTTTCTGGTTCTGCTCGATTTTTTTCCGGGCTTCCTCGTCGTTGTTGGCGTCGCCGTAGTTGTAGATGCTGTCGCCGTATTTTTTGTGGAGGTCGAACAGCGCCTCGTATTGCGCGCGGGTGAGGTCCACGCCGTGCAGGTCGGAGGAAATCTGTTGGGCGTTATTGGAGTTTCTCAAATCATATTCGAGCACCTCCTGCGGCGTGAGGAATTGCGCGAGGCCGACGAGCCTTTCCGCCTCCAGTTCCTTTTGCTTGGCGCGTTTCTCCGGCCCCCAACCACCGGCCATGTCGGCGTAAAGCACCTGCAATTTTTCCTGCATGGTCTCCAAATACTTGCCCACCGCTTCACGTTTGGATTCCGGCAGGAAGGAAAGGTCGCCGGTCGCGTAGTTGAAATTGTCCTGCTGGTCGTAGCCCTCGTCTTTCATCCGCTGCTTCTCCACGTCGAAGCCGAAGAGTTCGACGATGAGCGCGGTCTTTTCTTTCTGCGCCGACTCGTAAGCCTTGTAGCGCTCCTGATTTTTTTTGGCCTGCTCCGGGTCTTGCTGCCGCCGCTGGTAGGGTTTCCAGTAGGTGTTCTGTGCAATTATCTCCTGGCCGTTGAAAAAGTCGCGCGTCTTGGCGGCGAACTGCCGGTTCACTTCCGAGAGAATCAAATCCTGCACGGTCGGCTCCGGGCAGTTCGCGGCGCGCAGTTTGCGGATGTATTCCTTCAAGTCCGGCGATGCCAAATTCGCCCACGAAAATTTTCCCGCCACGGTGACGGTGGAACTTTCAATCGCCGCGCCGGAGGAATTTTTTGCCGTCGCCGCCAATCCGGTCGCGTTGGCGTCGGTGGAATTTTGCGCGCCCGCCGCGCCGTCGGCTGACGTTGCCGCCGCGCCGCGCGATTTGTGAAACCACAGCGCCGCGAGCATCAGATTAGCCGCGAGCGAGACGAGGATGAGGACGCTGATTCTCATGGGGTCGCGGCGGGTTGCGGTTTGGGCGCGATGTTATTCAGCCACCAGCCGCCTTGGTTGAGATAGTTTTTGGCGGACTTCTCGCCGATGAGATCGTTGATGCCAGCCTGGGTTTCGGTGCGGATGGCGGCGAGTGCCTCCTTGCGCTGATCCGCCGTGAGGGTTTTGTCCTTGCGGATTTTGTTGGCGGCGTCTTGCGCCTGATTTTTCATGTCGTCGAGCTTGAAGACGGATTCTTTCGCCACGCCGCCCTCAATCAACTGCCGGTAGGAATAATCCTGCTCGATCTTGTATTCCGCCACGCGGTTGGTGCCGATGAGCGAGGCGAGTTCGGCCTCGGCGGCTTTTTGTTTTTCGCTGTTGGCCTTGCGTTCTTCGGCGGTGAGTTTTACCGGATCGGCGTCCGGGTCGCGCGGCGGATTGATGGTCTCCATCGCCTGCTGGTATTTGAAGAGCGCGCGGAACTCGTCCTCCTTGGGGTCAAACACGGAGAGATTATTTTTCAAATTATTCGCCGTCTGCGAATGGCGCAGGTCCCATTCCGCGAGCTGCTCCGGTGTCAGAATTTTCGCCAGCTCGTCGTGGTATTTTTTTTCAATCTTGCGGGTGTCGGCCTCGCGCGACTGCCAGTCGTTGTCCTCCTGCGCCTGCGATTGAATCGCCCAAGTCTCCTCGTTCTTCTCGGTCTCAATCTCCTGCACTTTCTCGCGCAGTTCCTTGGGCAGATAGCCGTATTGTTTTTCCATCCAGTCAATGCCGCCCGCCGGAGACTCCTCCTTGATCATCCGGTTGTAGTAATCTTCGTCGAAGAGCGACTTCACCAGTTCCGCCTCCTCCTTTTGCAGCGCCCGCATCTGTTGGCGCTGTTCCTTGGTCGTCGGTGGCTGATAGCCGTAATTATTTCTTCGCGCCCAGAATTTTGAATCGTCGCGCTTTTTTGTCGGTGGCATCAGCGCGGCGCGGCGCGGACGATAGATGGCATCAATCGCGCCGCCGATGATCTCGCGCACCTGCATCTCCGGCGTGCCGAGGCTGCGGAGCTGTTTGATGTAACGCTTGAAATCCAAAACGGTGAACTGCGACCAGGAAAATTCCGCGCCGTTCGTCACCACGATGGTGTCAGCGGGCGAAATGGCCGTCATCCCACCGGCGGTGCTGGCTGCTGGTGAAATTTTTTTGTGGCCGGGGAAAAGTTGCTGGGTGGAATCGGTTTCCGGCGCGGCGACCGACGCCGCAGAACCGTGCCGCACCAAGGCGACCGCCAGCAGCACATTGCCCGCTAGGCAAAGCACCAAGAGCAGCAGCCGGGTATTCATGCGCCGCATTAAAACGGAAAACGGATTCGAGTCAACCCGCGAATTAGCCGGGGGAATTTTTAACCGCAGAGAACGCAGAGAGCGCAAAAAAACTGCGGAGGAAAAGGATTAGTGGATGTGTGGCTTCCGATTCCCTCGCCCCCTTGGGGGAGAGGGAGAAAATGCCGCGCCGTGCGCCAAGGTTGATTTGAATTGCCATATTCATCTGATTCAATAGTCCGGTTTTGTGCTCTCTGCGGTGGTGCAGCTTGACTCTGTTGCGGTCTGGCTCCCTCGCCCCGCGAGGCACGAGCGGGGAGAGGGTTGGGGAGAGGGGATTTTTATTTCGCAAACCATTGGCCTCCTCTCCCCGGCCCTCTCCTCCTCCGAGGAGGAGAGGGAGTGGAATCCA
>JAYVQV010000295.1:0-7316 GCA_043776855.1 Limisphaerales bacterium
CGTCACTCCGTGCGCGCCGTCATCTATCTTGCCAAGTTCGGCGCGCACGGAGTGACGCGCCCTACCTGTCTGCCATTGACCGCCGTGAAACTTTCTTTCGTGTGTTTCGTGTGTTTCGCGGTTAAAATTTCCACACACAAATTATGAGCAAAACCGCACTCCTGTTTGCCGGTCAAGGCGCGCAAGTCGTGGGCATGGGCAAAGACCTCGCTGAAAAATTTCCGTCCGCCAAAGCATGGTTCGACCGCGCCAATGCCGCGCTCGGCTACGATCTCGCCAAGATTTGTTTTGAGGGGCCGGAAGCGGAACTTACCAAGACCGAGCACGCGCAGCCGGGAATTTTTCTCGTGAGCTGGGTCGCGTTTCAATTGCTCAAGGAACAGGTGCCGAATCTAAAATTTGAAGCGACCGCCGGATTGTCGCTCGGCGAATTCACGGCGCTGACGGCGGCGGGCGCGATGAGTTTTGAGGACGGCCTGCGCGTGGTGCGTCAGCGCGGGAAGTTCATGCAGGAAGCGTGCGACGTGACCAAGGGCGGCATGGCCGCAATCATCGGTCTCGACGAAGCGCCGACGCGCGAAGTCTGCGCGGCGGCGGGCGTCGTGCTGGCGAATTTGAATTGCCCCGGTCAACTGGTAATTTCTGGTGCGGAAGAAAAAATCATCCAGGCCTGCGATCTCGCGAAAGCCAAAGGCGCGAAACGCGCGCTGCCGTTGCCGGTGGCCGGTGCGTATCACTCGCCGCTCATGGCGAGCGCACAGCCGAAGCTCGCGGCGGAACTGGCGAAGGTGAATCTGCTTTCGCCCGCCGTGCCGGTGATTTCCAACGTCACGGCGCAGGCGCATGGCTCGCCCGCAGAAATTTCCGCGAAGCTCGTCGAGCAAGTTTGCGCGTCGGTGCTGTGGGAAAATTCCGTGCGCGCATTGCTGGCGCAAGGCTACACGCGCTTCATCGAACTGGGGCCGGGCACGGCGTTGAGCGGTTTTATGAAGCGCATTGATAAAACGGCAACGATGCTGAACGTCGCGGACGCGGCAAGTTTGGAAGCCACGGTGAAGGCACTTTCGGTTTAGCCACGGATCAAATACGTCTTTGCAAAATAAATTCTGTCGGCTTAATGTTTAACCATGAGTTCGGTTCAAGAAATTGAAGCAGTATTGCCAAAGCTTTCTCGCACGGAGATGGAAGAAATCCGCGCGTTGATTGACGACATTCTGAATCAATCCCGCCAAGAAGCCGGCACCGCCAAGCTCATCCGCGAAAATGGAAGGACTCTAGGCGTGACCGCGCGAATAGTCACTCTGGCCGACACGCAAAAAGCCCTCGAAGATTTCCCGTGAAATATCTCCTCGATGTTTCGCTGCTGGTCGCGCTCTTGATCAAAAGCCATTCGCATCACATCCTCGCCCGCGCTTGGTATTCCGGTAAAAAAGTTGTCGTGTGTCCGTTTTCCGAATTGGGTTTCATCCGTGTCGCGATGAGTCCGGCGCACAATTTCTCGATGAACGATGCGCGCAAGATGTTGGAAGATTTTTATGCGGATGAAGGCGCGGAATTTCTGGCGGCGGACATTTCCGCGTTGCAAGGCCAGCCCGCGCCGTCCGCCGGCAAAAGCACCGACTGGTATCTTGCCAACCTCGCCAAGGCGCACGGCATGAAATGGGCGACGCTGGACAAAACCGCCAGTCATCCGGCGCGGGAATTGGTGGCTTGAAAAAGATTTAACCGCGAAATACACGAAATACGCGAAAGAATTTTGTTCGTGTATTTCGCGTGGTTCGCGGTTGAAAAATAATTTGTGAAACAAAATTGGTTTGATTAAATAAAAGCGGATTTATGAAGCGCATTGATAAAACGGTGACGATGCTGAACGTCGCGGACGCGATGAGTTTGGAAACCACGGTAAAAGCACTTTCGGCTTAAATAAAATATGAGCGGCCCTTACCCATCTCCATCTTCAAACAAGCCGCATTGGTCTGTCTGGCTTGCAATTTTAATTTCCATTATTGCACTGGTTATTTCAATCTTGGCTTGGCTGCACCCAATGAAATAGCTTGTGCAAAATTGTGCTAGCTCTGGTTTGAATGTGCATGGAGTTTGCAAACAAATGAACCACACCGAGCAATTTGCGAAAAATAAGGAGGTTTTCCTCAAAGGGAAAACTCTAAATGATTGGGAATTGGCCGCGCTAAAAAGCTACGACGATTCTGTGGTCATTCGTAAAATTATTGGCTTCTTGATTTTTATACTCATCCTCGCTGCGGTTTTTAACGTGTTTAAGCTTGGGAAAACCTCGGAGTTAAATACGCATGCAGTGTTTGATGCTTTGTGGCTTTTATTGGTCACTATTTTAGCTGTAACTACATATTTTTTTACTCGTTGGTGGATGGCAATGATTACGGCACTCGCTGTTTTCCCACTTGGTTTTAGTATTATCACTTGGAGTATTGGAGGATTCTTGTTGCTGACAATTCCTTTGATTAAACGCGCAAACCGAGAGTTCAACTTGTCTCATGCAACCCGCCGACTGATAAGCCTAACCCTTTCAACAATTGCCAAAGGGAAACGGAACAAGGACTGGCCCGAAATTGGCAGATTTGGCAACAAGGTGGTGCGAATCCATATTTTTGATAACCAGTTGCTTTTTCTTGCTAGAAAGGTGCCGCTTAATGCAATCCCAAATTGCGATGCTGAAAAATGTGTTTTGGAGCCTCCCAAAAAAAATAAATTTATTCTGAAGAGTTGGCCAGTCCGTGGAAAAATTGAAGATGCAAATATTCAATTAACCGATGAGGGTTATGAGTTATTGCAATTATGGTTAAGAACCAGAGCAAATCCAGCAGTTGCAATTTAGGAGTTTTATTTAGCTCCATTATTTTTCATGTGCATTTGTCTGCCTTCACGGTTTAACATCCCAAATACTTTATGAGCCAACTTGCCAATCAAATTGCCGTCGTCACTGGAGCGGGTCGTGGAATCGGTCGCGCCATCGCGTTGAAATTTGCCGCCGAGGGCGCGGATGTCGTCGTCGTTTCGCGCACGCCGGAAAATTCCGAGAAGGTCGCCGCCGAAATCCGCGCGCTCGGCCGCAAGGCGTGGGCGCTGGCCGTGGACGTTTCGGATTCCGCCGCCGTGACCGCCGCTGCTGACAAGATTCTCGCGGATTGCGGCAAGGTGGACATCCTCGTGAACAACGCGGGCGTGACGCGCGATGGTTTGCTGATGCGCATGAGCGATGCGGATTGGGATACGGTGCTGAACACGAATCTCAAAGGCGCGTTTCATTTCACGCGGGCATTTTTTCGGTCGTTCGCGAAACAGCGCGCGGGTCGCATCATCAACATTTCGTCGGTCATCGGTCTCATCGGCAATCCGGGGCAGAGCAATTATGCGGCGAGCAAGGCGGGGTTGATCGGTTTCACCCAGTCGTGTGCGAAGGAACTGGCCGGTCGTGGCGTGACGGTGAACGCCATCGCGCCGGGATTCATCGAGACGGACATGACGGCGGAGTTGAACGATGAATTGAAGGCGAACATCCTGAAAGTGATTCCGCTGGGCAAACTGGGCGCGGCGGAGGACATCGCACACGCGGCGTTGTATCTGGCGAGTCCGGGTGCGCGTTACGTCACGGGCCAGGTGTTGACGGTGGATGGCGGGATGGTGATGTGATGATGTGATTTTCCGCGTAGTTCGCTCAAGCGTTTCATTTATTTTGAGGACTGGAGAAAATTTGTTCTGAATCGAAGCTTGACCACCACGGTCTTAATAAGCTAAAAAAGCAGTATATTTATGGCTGACAAACCCCTTGATCAACGTGTTAAAGACATCATCGTCGAACAGCTCGGCGTCAAACCCGAGCAGGTCGTGCCCGAAGCCAAGTTCATTGAGGACTTGGGAGCGGATTCCCTCGACACCGTCGAACTGGTGATGGCTTTGGAAGAAGAATTCGGCATCGAAGTGCCGGATGAACAGGCCGAGAAGCTCCAGAGTGTCGGCGATGTGATCAAACACATCGAGGAGTCCCAGAAGTAATTTGAACTTTTACTGCGGGGCAGTTTAGGCTGGACACAGCTTGGACTGCCCCGTTTGATTTTGTCATGGCAAACACCTACTCCGACCGCCGCGTGGTCGTCACCGGCCTGGGCGTCGTCACCCCCGTGGGGAATGACGTGGAAACGTTCTGGAAAAATCTCATCGCTGGCCAGTGCGGCGTGGATAAAATCACCGCGTTCGACGCGTCGCCCTACGACACGAAAATCGCCGCCGAGGTGAGAAATTTTGATCCGGCCCCCGCGTTCCCGTCGCCCAAGGAAGTCCGCCGCACCGACCGCTACTCGCAATTTGGCATCCACGCCGCGTGGCAGGCGTTGCGCGATTCTGGTCTGGATCTCACCAAGGAAAACTTGGATGAAATCGGCGTGTTCCTCGGCTCCGGCATCGGCGGTCTGGCCACGACGAGCGACCAGTTGAAAATTCTGAACGAACGCGGCCCCGGTCGCGTGTCGCCGTTCACGATTCCCATGCTCATCTCCAACATGGCCTCGGGACTCATCTCGATGTATTTCAATCTGCGCGGGCCAAACTTTGCGACCTGTTCCGCGTGCGCGACGGCGAACCACGCCATCGGCGAGGCGTGGCGCACCATCAAGGCGGGCGACGCGCAAATCATGTTCGCGGGCGGCTCCGAGGCGGCAGTGATTCCGATCGGCATCGCGGGCTTCTGCGCCATGCGCGCCATGAGCACGCGCAACGACGATCCGAAACACGCGTCGCGACCATTCGACAAAGACCGCGACGGCTTCGTCATGGGCGAAGGCGCGGGCGTGCTTGTGTTGGAAGAATTGGAACACGCTAAAAAACGCGGCGCGCAAATCTACTGTGAAATTTCCGGCTACGGCAACACCGCCGACGCGCATCACCTCACCGCGCCGTCACCCGGCGGCGAAGGCGCGGCGCGTTGCATGAAGATGGCGCTCCGCACCGGCGGCCTGAATCTGGAAGACGTGAGTTACGTCAATGCCCACGGCACTTCCACACCGCAAGGCGATGTCTGCGAAACGCAGGCCATCAAAACGGTATTCGGCGACTACGCGAAAAAACTTGCCGTCAGTTCCACCAAAGGCGCGACCGGCCACATGCTCGGCGCGGCGGGTGCGGTGGAAATGACCGCGTGCGCGCTGGCCATCAAGCACGGCATCGTCCCGCCGACGATCAACCTGCAAAATCCCGATGCCGAGTGCGACTTGGATTACGTTCCGAACACCGCGCGGGAAATGAAAGTGAACGCCATCGTGAACAACTCGTTCGGCTTCGGCGGCCACAACTCGACGATTGCAGCGAAGAAGTTCAACGGATAAAAATCGGATGGAATTAAAAATAAAAATACGTTGGGCTACCATCTATGGGCTGGCAATTCTGCTTTTATTATTTGTCGGATGTAAAAAAAAGGACGGTTCTTCAATTCAAGGCAGCGCCGATTCTCAAACGGCGCAAGTTGACGCTTCAGGTTTTCAACTAATTAGTGAAACCGAAGAAAAGCAACGCGACGAATTCAGGGAAAATGCCCGTTCCTTGGCTTTGAAAAAGGACTGGCAAAATTTGGAGTCACGGGTCGAAAGCATCCGCTCACAAAAAACAAGGTTTGAAAATGGCTCGTGGAAACTGCGTTCGTTTTACTCTGCATTTGGTGAATACGAAAAAATTGGCGACGAAAAGACATACTCCGACTTGATTTCAAGGCTTGAAATTTGGGCAGCAAACAAACCTGCTTCAATTGCTCCGAAATTGGCGCTGGCAGAAGCCTATCATGGCTATGCTTGGCTGGCTCGTGGAGCCGGTTATGCAAGCGAAGTAACCCAGCAAGGGGAAAAACTCATGGAAGAGCGAATAAAAATAGGCTTTAAGTGGTTGCGTGAAGCAAAAAAATTACAAGACACGGAAAAAGATCCGGCATTTTATTCAATTGTCCTTCATAGTTTTTTAGGGGCAAACGTAAATCGAGCGGTTTACGAATCGGTATTTAATGCTGGCGTAACAAATGCGCCCGATTTCAGCGCTCAATATGAATACAAAGCATATTACCTCTTGCCAAGATGGTATGGTCAGGATGGCGAATGGGAAAAATTTGCGCGAGAAATCTCACAACGCAAAGACATTCCTGATAGCGACGAGATTTTTGCGCGCATTGCATTGTATATTCGCGACATTGGTTATTTCTATCAGGAGTTTTCCAATGACGATCAGCCGTGGGAAGAATTAAAATCTAGTTTTCACGCCATTGAAGCCAAATACCCTGGTTCACTTGAGATTAAAAGTGTGCTCTGCCTTATGTCGGCAAAGTTTTATGACTACAAAGAAGCTCGGGCGCAAATGAAATTATTGGATGGCAAAATAGATTTGAGCGTGTGGAAATCCAAGGAAAACTTTCTTCAAGCTTCTCAATGGTTGAGCCAAGACGATTCAACTTTGGAAAATTGCCGGCAGCAATTCAAAGCTCAACTGCATCATAAAAAAAACTAGACCATGAACTTCCTCCCGTTGATTGAAAAAAAACGCGAGGGAAAAATTCTTTCGCCCGTTCAGATTCAAGAATTCATCCGCGAGTTCACCGCCGGGAAAATCCCCGACTACCAGATGGCCGCGATGCTCATGGCCATCTACTTTCGCGGGTTGAACACAGCCGAGACCACCGCGCTCACGCTCGCCATGCGCGATTCCGGCGACGTGCTGACATTTCCCAAAGACAACCGCCCGCTCGTGGACAAACATTCCACCGGCGGCATCGGCGACAAAGTTTCGCTCCCCCTCGCGCCGTTGCTTGCGTGCCTGGGCTTTCGCGTGCCGATGATTTCCGGTCGCGGACTCGGCATTACCGGCGGCACGCTCGACAAACTCGAATCCATCCCCGGCTTCACCACGCAACTCGCGCCCGAGCGCTTCCTCCGCCAGGTGCAGCAAATCGGCGTCGCGATGGGTGGCCAGACCGAGACGATGATTCCCGCTGACAAAAAAATTTACGCCCTGCGCGACGTCACCGGCACCGTGCCCAGCATCCCGCTCATCACCGCCTCGATCCTTTCCAAAAAACTCGCCGAAGGACTCCAAGCCCTCGTAATCGATGTGAAATTCGGGACCGCCGCCTTCATGCCCAACCACGGCCAGGCCCGCGCCCTCGCGCTCTCGCTCGTCAATCTCGCGCGCGAATGCAACGTCCCCACGCGCGCCCTCGTCACCGGCATGAGCGCCCCCCTCGGCCGCGCCTGCGGCAACTGGCTCGAAGTCCGCGAAGCCGTCGCGTGCCTCGAGGACCGCGGCCC
>JAYVQV010000296.1:0-7258 GCA_043776855.1 Limisphaerales bacterium
GCTCACGCCGAGGTCTTTCAAAAATTCCTTCGCTTCGGCGTCGGACAAATCAACCAACTCGCTCTCGATCTGCGCGCTGATGACCACGGCTTCGCAGGCGAAATGATGCTTGGTGTATTCGCGCACTTTTTCCACGAACGGATTTTTATCGGCGGTGGCGAGGTCGCCTTCCTTGACGTTGCACGCGAAGATGGTGGGCTTGTCCGTCATCAGCCAGAACAAACGCGAGACGGCCTTCTCTTCCGGCGTAAGTTGCAACGTGAGCGCGGGCTTGCCGGCGTTGAGGTGTGGCTCGATTTTTTTCAGGATGGCTTCCTGCACGAGCGCTTCCTTGTCGCCGCGCTTGGCGTCTTTCGCCACGCTGTTCAGCCGCTTCTGCACGGCTTCCAAATCAGACAGCACGAGTTCCGTCGTGATGATTTCGATGTCGCGCACGGGGTCAACGCTGCCCGCAACATGAATGATGTCCGCGTCCTCGAAGCAGCGGACGACTTGCACGATGGCATCCACCTCGCGGATGTGCGTGAGAAATTTATTGCCCAGACCTTCGCCTTGCGACGCGCCTTTGACGAGGCCGGCGATGTCCACAAACTCCACCGCTGCCGGGATGACGACACTCGTCTTCGCGATTTCTTTCAGCACCGCCAGCCGCGCGTCCGGCACGGTGACGATGCCGACGTTCGGGTCAATGGTGCAGAACGGATAGTTCGCGGCCTCCGCCTTGCGCGTGCGCGTGACGGCGTTGAACAAGGTTGATTTGCCGACATTCGGCAATCCGACGATTCCAGCTTTGAGCATAAAAGTTTTGTGATTTTACAGGAGGGAACGGAGGAAGCAGAGAAATTATTTCCACGGATTGAAGACGGGGTGAAAGAAATCTTTTTCGTTCCGCGTGACGACCATCAGCCCATAATGAATTGCCGTCGCTTCAATCTGGCTGTCGAGCACGGAGAGTTTTCGTCCGCGCTTCTGCGCCGTAGCCCGGAGCCGTCCCCACTCGACCGCCACGCCTTCGGTGAACTCCAAAATCTTCCCGGCATAATCCTCCCGCAAAAATTTCAGCGCGTGTTCCAGTTGCCGGCGGCGGCGGCTGTCGGGCAGGAGACCAATGCCGTAATTCAACTCGCCGATGGTGATGGCGCTGATGGCCGTCATGGCTTCGTTGGCTTCATGCCAGTCCAGCAGGCCGGCGAAAGGTTCGGGCTTGAGCAGTTCTGAAAGCGTGTTGGTGTCGAGGAGCCAGTTCACCACGCCACCTCGCGGCCGGTTTCACGCGGGCGGGGAATTTCCAGCCCACGCATCCGCCGCAAGTGCCAGACGAGGGATTTTTTGGGGGCGCGCACCCGGCGCAGGACGATGTCCCCGTTGGAAAGCTCGAACAAAAGCAGGTCGTCGCCGGGCCGCAATTTGTGCCGCTCGCGAACCGGTTGTGGAATTACCACCTGACCTTTGCTGGAAATGGTCGTTGTCACCCGGGTAAGATTGTTTTACCCGCATGGATTGTCAAGCCGCGCCTCACAGCTTGTGTTTCGCCAAATGCCACGCAATCTGTGCGCCTTCAAACAGCGCGGTGGCGATCAGGCACAGGCCGGAGATGTGTTGCAACCGCAGCAAAGTTTTTTCGCTGAACTTTCCGTGACCGCGCGACACGGCGTAGCTGATGAATGTAAACCACAGCACATAGGCCGTGACCACGCCGCCGACACACGCGGCCTTCGCTTCAAAAGTTTCATCCACCCAGTCGTGCGCCATCAACATCGCCGAGAGCACGGCCCACGCGACGAGCACGCCGAGGTTCGCCGCCACGCGCACGAAGCCGGTGGCGTAGGCGGTGTGCGGATGGATTTTTTCTTCGAGCTTGTGCTCCAGTTTTTCCGACGCGGCGTCAAATTTGGTCGGCACATTCACCGTTGAGGCGAGCAGAAATTTGAAACCGAGATACAGCAGGAACACAAAACTCGCCACCTGCATCGAGGCCTTCACGATGCCGTGGTCAATGAATTGCGAAAGGCCGGTGAACGAGATGGCGCAATAGACCGCGTCCATCGTGGTCGCGCCGAGGCCGACCATGAAACACCAGCGAAAGCCGCGCCGCGCACCTTCGCCGAGGATGGTCAGGTTGATCGGGCCGACGGGAATCGAGGCGAACATCAGCGCACAAACGAAGCCCGCCAGCGCGGAGAGTAAAACTGGATGCGTCTCGGCCATCAGCCTTCAGCCTCCGCGTCGGCGTCATCGTCCTCTTCAATTTCCCGCCGCCACGCGCGGGAAATATGCGGGCGCACAAAGCCGTAAATCAGGTAGCCCGTGAAGAACAGCGGCAGGACGTAATACAAAATCTTTTCCTTCAAAATCATCAGGCAGCCGACGAACAAGGCGGCCATCACGAGCTTGAGAAAAGTGGTGGAGGTGCGCAGCCCCAGTGACTTGAAACTGGGATACTTCACTTCACTCACCATCATGGCTGAAAGAAAAATCAAGACGACCGGCAGCGCCCAGCCCCAGTAGCCGAGGTCTTTTTCCTTTTCGTTCAGCTTGATGATGAACAGCGTCAGCGACGCCACCAGCCCGGCGGCGGAAGGAATCGGGAAGCCAAGAAAATCTTTGCCCGCACCCGGAAGATTCATCGCGGACAGACAATTAAACCGGGCCAGCCGGAACGCGCCGCAGATCAAATAAATCGAGGCGATGAACCAGCCGAGTTCCGTATATTCATCCGGCAAGGCGTTGTGCAGGACGACGCGATGCACAAGGAACGCCGGCGCCACGCCGAATGAAACCAGATCAGCGAGCGAATCAAACTCGCGTCCGAACGGGCTTTCGCAGCCGACCATCCGCGCCACCCGGCCATCGAACAGATCGAAGATGCACGCGAGCAAAATGAACGCGAGCGCCTTCTTGATCGGCAGCCAGTTCACGAGATCGTTCGCGTCCGGCACCAGGTTGGCCCCGACGATGTAGGTCAGCGCCACGAAGCCGCAGAAGAGATTGCCCGCCGTGAGCAGGTTCGGCAGAAAATAAATTTTCAGCTTCGGCTCGCCGTTGGGATTGGATGCGGGCTGGCTCATGCGGAAATGACGAATGACGAATGACGAATGACGAATGAATGTCGAAGCTCAAATAACGAATGGACGGAGCACGGTGCGGCGGCACATTCGAGCTTCGTCATTGGAAATTCTTTCGTCATTCGGATTTAGTCATTCGTCATTTCAGTTCGGCGAGGATGCTCTCGCCGCCGACCACGCGGTCGCCGAGCTTTACGGAAATTTTCGCATTCATCGGCAGATAGACATTCACGCGCGAACCAAACTGGATGAGGCTGATGCGTTCGCCGCGCTGGACGATTTCATTCTGCGCCACCCACGGCACGATGCGGCGGGCGATGAGGCCGGCGATGAGTCGCACGCCAACCTTCGCGCCCATCGGCTCGGCGGACTCGATGCCGATCAAAACATTTTCGTTGAAGTCCGCGCAGTCCGCGCGCATGGCGTTGAGATACTGGCCGGGCGAATGTTTGAAATAGGCAATGCGTCCCAGCACCGGCGAGTTCTGGACGTGAACATCAAACACGGAAAGAAAAATTGAGATGCGCTGGCATTCGCCGCCCATGAAATCTTTTTCCGTCGTCGTGTCAATCGTGTCCACCTTGCCGTGACCGGGGGCGAGGACAAGGTTTTTGCCCGTCGGCACGGATGGATCCGGGTCGCGGAAAAAATAAAACGTGAAGATGACGAACAGCACCCACAGCACGAGGAGCGTCCCGGCCAGCCCGACGATGAAGCCGCCGATGATTTTGCCGAGCCACGCCATCAGCACCAGCACCAGAACCGCCGTGAGCGAAAGGCCGATGAGTTTCAATGCGGACTGCGCCGCTTTGCCAGAGTGTTTCACCCGGCCACGATAAATTTTTTGCGCGCCACTTGCAATTCGGCATTTTAAGGTAGAAGGCTGGCGATGACGTGCTGGGCTGGCTCGCGCTGCGAGCCAGCCCGTCGCCGATCCCGCGACTGCGGGAGTCAGGCGACTCCGGCCTCCTTCTCCCCTCGGAGGGGAGAAGGATTGAGGATGAGGGGTGGAACGAATTGCCGACGGTTCTAAAAAAATGTGAGCGCGTCCTGCGTGAGGCCACCCCTCACCCCGGCCCTCTCCCCTCCGAGGGGAGAGGGAGAAAACTGCCTGCTCCGCAGGCAAAGTTTGTCGCCGCGCGAAAAACTCCACCTCTCTCCTTCAATCATGCCGCTTGCAATTTTTTGTTTCCGATGCAACTTGGCTGCCGCTGCAAAACTATCGCAGCCCTCAAACTGAAATAATAAAAATATGCCACTCCACACACCCGACCTCACCCAATTTCCACCGCGCAGCCCGCGCGTGCGCCTCGGCGGCTACTGCCAGCTCCCGCGCATGCTCGACAAGGCCCGCGCCGAAATCGCCGGCAAGAACGGCGAGTATCATTACAACTGCCCGCTGGATCAGCAGTTTTTTGGATTCACCGGCATTGCCGCCGATGCGTTGAAAGCCGTCGCCACCAAGAGTGACACGGAAGTGCTCGCCTGGGTCAACGCCCAGGCCAAACGCACCGCGCCGGAAATCATCGCCTGGAGCCGCTGGATGGACGAACGCGCGCCGGACACTGTGGATGGCCGCGAGTTTTTCAACGGCGTTCACAAATCCATCGCCCCGCTCCGCGAGGACATTGTGACGTGGTTTGACCTGCTGGACATGGATGACTTCATCACCTACGGCGGCAAGGCGTAGTAATTTACGATTTTGGATTTACGATTTACGCGGGTGTGGCTTGAACCTCACCACCGGCAAATCGAAGAACCAAATTTGAAAATAAAAAAACCGGAAGCGGGAATAAAATCCCGCTTCCGGTTTTACTTTTTGAATTTCTTACGCGGCGGCGGCTTCCGTCTTCCACGCGCTAATCTTGTCAATGTGCTGGCGGCGTTTCGCTCCGCTCATTTCGATTTCCACTTCGTCGCCAACCTTGTGGTTCACCAGCGCCATCGCCACGGGCGTGAGGTAGCTGATGATGCCCTGGTCGGGATCGGAATCCCACGCGCCGAGAATCGTGAAGGTCTCGACGTGCTTCGATTGCACATCCGTGACCTGCACAATCGTGCCGGGGCCGACAACTTCCGTGCTGGCGTTCGCCAGATCCGCTCCGCGCGCGCGGTTGAGCGCGGCTTCAAGGTCTTCCTTCTGGCGCATGAGAATTTTTTGCATCTCTTTCGCGGCCTTGTATTCGTGGTTCTCGCGCAAATCGCCGTAGCTGCGCGCGATGGCAATTTCCTTGGAGTTTGCCGGAATCTTTTTCTCAACGAGTTCCTGATACTCGACGCGGCGGCGTTCCAAACTTTCCCACGAAACGATGAGCGTGGATTCCTGTTTGGTCTGTTCGCCGCTGACGAGCACCTGCACGGCCGGATGCGCTTTGACGAGGCGCGCGAGGAGCGAGCGCTTGTCCATGTCGTCGAACACGGGCGAAAGTTTCAGTGCGCGGGTCAAGTCCTTCACGACTTCGATGTCCGACGCCGCCGTCAACTCGGCGATCAACGACTGATCTTCCAAAATATAATCGCGCAAACGATTTGAGCGTTTTTCGTTGAACTGGTCGCGCTCCATGGAGGAGAGCATCGCGCGGAAAACTTCCGGGCCGAGGATGTCCACGAAATCTTCGTTGCGTTCCTTGGCGAACCACAAAAGCAATTCGCTGCTCGCGCCGTGCTGGTTGATGAGGCGGGAGAGCGTTTCCTTGAGCAAATTCAACTTGCCGTTGTTGACGAGCAACGCGGCAATTTCTTTGACGAGCTTGGCGGGAACTTGATTCATCACCGCGCGCAACGTGTCCGGCCACGTCTCCGGGTTCGCGGTCTTGAAAGATTCCAACGCGCGATGCTGTTTCGCCGTGGTAATATTTTCGAGGAGTGCGGCAAACTTGATGCCGTCTTGTGACCAGATTTGCGCGGCCGAAACTTCACCCGCCACAACTTGCGCGCTCGTCGCCGCCCGCAATTCGTCGCGCGCAAAAATCGCCTCCAGCGCCACCGCCGGCTGCGTGCGCTGGTGCGACGCGATGTCGGGATTCAACGCCGCGATGATTTCGTTGCCCACGGCTTGCTTGTCGCTCAAATCGCTGACGAGTTTGACCACTTCAGTCACGACCAGCACACGCGCCTTCAGACCTTTCGCCGCACGGAAATCAGTGAGCGAACGATCCTTCAGCGACGTTTCCTGCGCCTGATAAGTGACCATGTCTGTCTTCTTCGTCGGCACGATGAAATGGCCGTCCTTCTTCATCTCGCGCTTGGCCGTGTCCCACCATTTTTTCCAGTCGTCGCGGATGACGTCCGGCGTTAGCACCGCTTGAATCTGGTCCGCCGAAGCTTTGCCGCCGTAGCTGTTCAAAACCATTTTCATCAAATCAATGTGATGCGCGGCGAGATGGCGCACGGCTTCAATGTCCGCCGCCTTGCGGGCGAGGATGTGATCCTTGGGAATCGGCTTGAGCTGTTCCGCCGCGAACGACAAATCCATCGTGTGACCCGCTTTGCCGGGGAAATCAATCGTGAAGCGCGCGAAGACGGTGTCCACCGCCTTGATTTTTCCGAAGCCCCAACTGCGATGCGAACAGCAGCCGCCGTCAACCAAGTGTGTCAACGGCTCGACGTGTTTGCCTTCGATTTTTCCCGTGGCCGCCAATTTTTCGAATTCTTCTCTCATAATTTATTTTTAATCTCGCATCCCGAAATAAGGTTTCCCACATTAAACGAATTGAACGTTCAAAATCCAAGACAAATAGCGGCGCGAGTTCTATCCCAGCGCCAGACCAGCCACGAATTCACCGAGAATCTGCTCGAAACCGCGCTCGCCACCGCCGGACTTTCGTCCGTTGACCGGGGTCTTTGCCACGAACTCGTCTGCGGCGTCATCCGCTGGCAGAAAACCCTCGACGCCCTCATCACGCGCAAGACCGATCCCAAGCGCGAACTCCGTCCGGCGCTGCGGAATCTCCTGCGCCTCGGCCTCTACCAAATTTTTTGGCTCGACCGCATTCCGCCGCACGCCGCCGTCCACGAGACTGTGGAACAAACCAAGATCGCTGGCTACCACACCCAGGCCGGCATGATTAACGCCGTCCTCCGCGCCTACCTCCGCGAGTTTGACGAGATCAAAAAGATTCTCGCCGACATGAAAATTTCCCAGCCCGCGCTCGGCTGGTCGTATCCCGACTGGCTCGTGGAAAAATGGCGCG
>JAYVQV010000297.1:0-7250 GCA_043776855.1 Limisphaerales bacterium
CGCGACCGTTTCCTCGCCGCTGACCATCACCAGCACCGCCGACAAGGTGGATGTGCGCGTGAACGTCGGTGGCGGCGGCCCGCTCGGCCAGGCCGGCGCAGTGCGCCACGGCATCTCCCGTGCGCTCTTGAAATTTGACGCAAACCTTCGCCCGGCATTGAAGGCGGAAGGTTTCCTCACGCGCGACCCGCGTGAACGCGAACGCAAAAAATACGGCCAGCCCGGCGCGCGCAAACGCTTCCAGTTCTCGAAGCGTTGATCGCAACGGAAAGTTTTCAAAACCCGCTGGCTTGTGCCGGCGGGTTTTTTGTTGCCGTCAATCATTCTCATTCTCATCCTCATCGTCATCCTCATTCTCGTGGATCAAAAAAAGAGGATGACGATGACGATGAGAATGAGGATGATGAAGCAGTTGAATTTTAGAAAATGAAAACGAAAAAAGTCGCCATCGTCGGCGCGTCGGGATATTCCGGCGAAGAACTCGTCAACCTGCTGCTGCACCATCCGCACGCGGAACTGGTCGCCGTCACCTCGCGCCAGAACGCCGGGCAGACGCTGGCGCAGGTGTTTCCGAAATTTGCCAGCCACCCGAAATCCAAGTCGCTCCGTTTCGTCGAGCCGAACGCCGAGCTGCTCGCCAAGCAGGCCGATGTCGTCTTCCTCGCGCTGCCGCACGGCGTCGCCGCCGAATACGCCATCCCGCTCATCAACGCGGGCTGCATCGTCATTGATTTGAGCGCAGACTTCCGGCTGAAGAGCGCGGAAGTCTACAAAGAATTTTACGCGCACGAACATCCCGCGCCGGAGTTGTTGAAAAAATCCGTCTATGGTCTGCCGGAATTTTATCGCGAGGAAATTAAAAAGAGTTTGCTCATCGCCTCGCCGGGCTGCTACCCGACGAGCATTTTGCTGCCGACGATTCCGCTGTTGAAAGCCGGACTCATCAAGCCGCAAGGCATCATCGCTGATTCCATGAGCGGCGTCAGCGGCGCGGGTCGCAAGGCGGAGATTGATTATCTTTTCTGCGAGTGCAACGAAAGCGTGCGCCCCTACGGCGTGCCGAAGCACCGGCATTTGTCCGAGATCGAGGAGCAGATGTCCTTCGCCGCCGGAACCAAAGTCACGATCCAGTTCACGCCGCATTTGATTCCGGTGAACCGGGGCATTTTGACGACGCTGTATCTCGCGCCGGAAAAACATTTTTCCACTGCCGAAGAAATGGCGGCGCTCGCTGAAAAAATTTCCGCCTGCTACACGAAGGCCTACGCGAACGAACCTTTCGTCCGCTTGCTCGAAGGCAAAGCGCTGCCCGACACGAAAAATGTCGTCGGCACGAACGTCTGTGAAATCGCGTGGCGGCTGGACCCGCGCACAGGCCGGCTCATCGTGATGAGCGCCGAGGACAACCTCGTTAAAGGCGCGAGCGGCCAAGCCGTGCAAAGCCTGAACATCTTGAGCGACTGGCCGGAAACGGCAGGCTTGGTTTGATTGGTAGCAGCCGACGTAAGGAGGCTCTAAAATTAATTTTGAAATGAGCCTCGTCACCTCGGCTGCAAAAACGAAATGGAACGCCGCCGCTTACGCCGCGAATTCCGCCGTGCAACAAGGCTGGGCGCGCGAACTCATCGTCAAATTAAAACTACGCGGTGACGAACACATTCTCGATGTCGGCTGCGGCGACGGCAAGGTGACGGCGGAACTGGCTCGCGCCGTGCCGCGCGGCGCGGTGATCGGCATGGATGCCTCGGCGGAAATGATTTCATTCGCGCAGAAAACTTTTCCAGCGTCAAAATTTTCCAACCTAAAATTTCAAATCGGCGACGCACGGAAAATCCAGCCGGAGCGCCGGTCTCCGACCCGGCGCGTTGGAGTTCAAGCTTCAGCTTGTTCCCCGGACACGCTAAAGCGTGAACTCCAACGCGCTCCGTTCAACCTCGTCTTTTCCAACGCCGCCTTGCACTGGATTGACGACCACGAAAAAATTCTGCGCGGTGCGGCGGCGGTATTGAAACCCGGCGGGCGACTTCTGATTTCCTGCGGCGGCAAGGGCAACGCTCACGAGGTTTTTCTCGCCATCCGCCCGGTGATGCGATTGAAACGCTGGCGTGAATTTTTCCGTAAGATGCCGCTGCCGTATTTTTTTTACGCGCCCGGCGATTACGAAAAATGGTTGCCGAAAGCCGGCTTCAAAATCAATTCGCTCACGCTCACGCCCAAAGACGTGGCCTACGACGGCGCGGAAAGTTTGGCGACGTGGCTGCGGACGACCTGGCTGCCGTTCACGCAGCGCGTGCCGGAAAACTCGCGCGAGGAATTCATCGCCGCCGTCACGCAGCGTTACCTTGCCAAGCATCCGCCGGACAAGTCTGGCCACGCGCACGTCCGCATGGTGCGGCTGGAGATTGATGCGGTGAAACATAACGAGTGACAAGTGATGCGTGATGGGGCAGAGGCCGCCGGTTTTTTCCACCCATCGCTCCGCACTCGTCGCAAAAACTTTTCGTGTCATTCCTTCCGTTTCGTGTTTGAATCTTTTTTGAAAATGAAAATGCAGTTCAAAGAAATTTCCGGCTCCATTGTTGCGCCCATCGGCTTTATGGCCAGCGGCGTGTTTTGCGACATCAAAAAACTCGGCACGGGCAAAGGCTCGAACAAAGGCTTGAAGCGCGACCTCGCGCTCATCGTCTCCGAAACGCCCGCGACGGTGGCGGGAATGTTCACCACCAATCAAGTGTGCGCGGCGCCGGTGAAAGTTTGCGTGGAGCGCTTGAAGAAAAAAAATCGCGCGCAAGTAGTCGTCGTGAATTCTGGCAACGCCAACGCCTGCACTGGCAAGCAGGGCATGGCGGACGCGCGCGAAATGGTTTCGTTCACGGAGAAAACTTTGGCGCTGTCAGCCGGCCGCGCGCTGGTCGGTTCCACCGGGCGCATCGGCGTGACGATGCCGATGGACAACATCCGCGCCGGCATTTTGGCAGCGGCGATGGAACTCGGCGTCACGGCGACGCACGCCGACCACGCAGCGGAAGCCATCATGACCAGCGATTCGCGCCCGAAACAGATTGCGATTGAATTCAAACTTGGCGGCAAAACCGTTCGTATCGGCGGCATGTGCAAAGGTGCGGGGATGATCCAGCCCGGAATGTCTGCGACCGGCGCGCGACCGGCAGCGCTGCCGCATGGCGGACTGCACGCGACGATGCTGGCGTTCATCACCACGGACGCGGCGATTGAGCAAAAAGTTTTGCAGACGGCGTTGAATGAAGCCGTGGCGCACAGTTTCAATCGCATCACCGTGGATGGCGACATGAGCACGAACGACACGGTGCTGGTGCTGGCGAATGGACTGGCGGAAAACCCTCCGCTCGTAGCAGCCGACGTAAGGAGGCTCCATTCAAAATCAAAAAAAGTTAGAGCCTCCTCACGTCGGCTGCTACGGGATTTGGAAATTTTCCAGTCCGCTTTGAATTTTGTCTGTCTTGAACTCGCGAAGAAAATTGTCCGTGATGGCGAGGGCGTTCACCGCGTCGTGACGGTGCGCGTGAATGGCGCGAAGACGATTCAAGATGCCGATGCCGCCGCGCGCGCGGTGGCAAACAGCGCGCTGGTGAAAACGAGCTGGCACGGCGGCGATCCGAATTGGGGCCGCATCATTGACGCCATCGGCTACTCCGCCGCAAAAGTTGTGGAGGAGAAAATTGACATCGGTTACAGCGCGGTTGGCGGGAAAAAGATTTTGTGGAGCCTCAAGCGCGGTCAGCCGACGAAGGCGACTTTCAAAGAATTGTGCGTCGCCGTCGCACCGAAAGAATTTGAACTGCACATCAATCTGAATCTCGGCAAGGCGAACGCGGTGATGTATGCCGCCGATTTGACCGAGGCCTACGTTGACTACAACAAGGGCGACGTGACTGACCCGACGACGCTGGGCGGCTGAAGCGGGCATAACTTTCGTGAAGCTGATTTTCCGCCCAATCTACTGGAGCTACCGCGCGACGGGCGGGCTGTGGTATTGGGCGCGGCGACGGTTCACGCGGGCAGGCATCGCGGTGTTGGTGGCGCTGTTCGTCACGGGCGCGGTGGGCGTGGACATTGAAAATACCGTGACGTATCAAGCCTTCGCGCTGCTGCTGGCGCTGCTGCTGTTCGCGTTTTTTTTCAGCTTCCGGTTTCCCGCCAAACTTTCCGCCACGCGCCGGCTGCCGCGCGTGGGCACGGCGGGGCAGCCGATGTGCTACAAGATCGTCGTGAAAAATCTGACGGCGCAAAATGAATTGAGCTTCACGGTGCTGGAAGATTTGGCCGACCCGCGCCCGACGTTTGCGGAATGGCTGGCCTTCAACACGGTGGAAGACCGTCGCAGCGCGTTTCGTGTTTCCAAAAAGAAACAGCGGAATCCTTTCCGGCTGGCGAACGTGAAGAACGCAGAGCTTCCGCCGCTGCCTGCGCACGGCGAGGCGGAGGCGAGCGGGGAAATTTTTCCGCTGCGGCGCGGCGTGCTGCGTCTGCAAGGCGTGACGGTGGCGCGGCCAGATCCGTTCGGACTTTATCGCTCGTTTCTAAAAATTCCCGCGCCGCAGACGGTTTTGATTTTGCCGAGGCGTTACGCGCTGCCGGCCATCGCGCTGCCGGGGGCGATGCGTTATCAGGAAGGCGGCGTGGCGCTGGCGGCAAACGTGGGCAGCAGCGAGGAATTCGTGGCGCTGCGCGATTACCGGCACGGCGATCCGCTGCGGCACATTCACTGGCGGAGCTGGGCGAAAACCGGCAAGCCCATCGTGAAAGAATTTGAGGACGAATTTTTTGTGCGGCACGCGCTGGTGCTGGACACGTTTGATGAAGAACCGAATAGTGAAGTTTTGGAGGAGGCGGTTTCCGTGGCGGCCTCGTTTGCCTGCACGATTCTCACGCAGGAGTCGCTGCTGGATTTATTGTTCGTGGGCAACCAGTCGTATTGCTTCACCGCCGGTCGTGGCGTGGCGCACGCGGATCAGATGCTGGAAATTTTGGCGTCGGTAAAAAATTGCCCAGACAAACCATTTGTCACGCTGGAAAATCTGGTGCTAAACCACATCGGGGTGGTGAGTGGTTGCATCTGCGTGTTGCAACGCTGGGACGACGCGCGCCGGAAATTTGTGGCGAAGCTCAAGGCGGTGGGCGTGCCGTTGCTGGTGCTGATCGTGGTGCCGAACGGCGGTGGGATTTCTGGTGCGGGCGGAAATTTTGCGGACGCGGAAGGAACGGTTCACGTTTTGGAAGTCGGCAAGATTGAGGAAGGACTGGCGAAACTAAAATGAAACCGCCGCCGTTTCTCCTTTTCGCCGCGCTGCTCTTCTGGGGCTGGCAGACGGATTTTCTCGTCCTCGGCGCGGTGATGGGCGGGGCGCTAGAGCTGGCGCGGCTCACAAAATTTCGCTGGGAGCTGGACGATGCGGACTTCAATCGCATCTTCAGTTTTTGCTTTGTGTTGAACGTGGCGCTCGTGGGTTACGTTTTCACCAACAACGACGCGGGCGGATTGAACGGCGCGCCGCACGGCAACGCGCTCGCCAATGCCATCCACACCAGCCAGCTCACCACGTCACGGTTCATGCGCTGGCTGCCGATGACATTTTTTGCGTTCGTCGTGGCGCAGGCTTTCAACACGCGCGCGACGGTGCCGCTCACCGCGATCTCGCTCGTGCTGCGCTGGCGGCGGCGGCACGGCGACCAGACCTTCGCCGGGCGTTACCTGGATTTTTCCTGGCCGTATTTCATGGTGTGCGTCTTTTCCGCCGGCATCCAGCCGAACACCGGCGGGCGCGCGTATTTTTTGGGGATGAGCGCGCTGGTGCTGTGGGCGCTGTGGCAAAACCGTCCGCGCCGTTTCGGAATTCTGGCGGCGCTGGCGGCGCTGGCGGTGGTCGCCGGGCTGGGGGTTTCCGGCGTCTTCGGCATTCTTCAGGCGCAGCGCGGCCTTCAACGGCTGGAGGCGCGACTGCTCACGGAATTGTTCGGCGACCACTCCGACCCGACGCAGAGCATGACGAGCATGGGCCAGATCGGGCGGCTGAAACTCTCCGCTAAAATTGTGGTCTGGCTGGAACCGCATGAGCTGGGCCGGATGCCGGAATATTTGCACGAGGCGAGCTACCGGAGCTTCAACCCGAACGTGTTGAGCTGGTATCCGGGCGGCACACGCGGCAGCGCGAATGGCTTGGACCTGCAAACGTTAGACTCCGGAACGAATGGCTCGACCTGGGATTTGCTGCCGGGAAAAAAGAACACCGATGTCATCAACATCGCCTGTTTTTTGAAGGGCCACACCTCCGAGGGCGACCCGGAAGGCCTGCTGCCGCTGCCGACTGGCAGCAGCGTGCTGGAAAAACTTCCGGTGTTCAGCCTGAAAAAAAATGCCCTGGGCGCGGTCATCGCCGCCGGCCTCGGCCTCGTGATTTTCGACGCGCACTACGGCCCCGGCGCGACGATTGATTCGCCGCCGGATGTGGCTTCCACCAACCGCTTCGACCTGTCGGTGCCGCCGGGAGAAGTTCCCGCGCTGGAAAATGCCGTGACCGAAATCGGCCTGCCCGCCGCCGCCAGCCGCGAGGAAAAACTTCGCGCCGTGCAGAAATTTTTCTTCGACAAATTCGCCTACAGCATCTGGCAGGGCGCGGACAAGCGGGCGACGACGAACGCCTCGCCGCTCACAAAATTTTTGACGACGAGCCGCAGCGGACATTGCGAATACTTCGCCAGCGCCACCGTGCTGCTGTTGCGGCAGATGAACATTCCGGCGCGCTACGCCGTCGGCTATTCCGTCCACGAACCGCGCGGCATCGGTTATGTCGTGCGCGAGCGCGACGCCCATGCGTGGTGCCTCGTGTGGAATGACGCCACGAAATGCTGGGAGGATTTTGACACCACGCCGCCCTCGTGGGTCGCCATCGAAAGCGAGCGCACACATTTTGGAGAATGGTTTGCCGACCTGCGCTCATGGCTGGGATTTCAGTTCGCCAAGTTCCGCTGGCGGCAGGCGAACTGGCAGCAATACATCGTCTGGGCGCTCGTGCCGGTGCTGCTCGTGCTGCTCTACCACATCATTTTTAAGCGGCGCAAAAAAATAAATCCGTCTGCGGGCGGCGACAAACACGCGGCGCAAATCATCTGGCCCGGCCTCGACTCGGAATTTTTCCAGTTGGAAAAGAAACTCGCCGCGCGCGGGTTGCCGCGTCAACCGGGTGAAACTTTTTCCAACTGGCTGGAACGCG
>JAYVQV010000298.1:0-7241 GCA_043776855.1 Limisphaerales bacterium
TCGCTGCTGGTGAACTCCACGATGTCCGGCGTGACGCTTTCGCCGAACAACGGCGCGACGGCACTGTGCTACGACACGCCGCTGGCGATCACGTTCAGCACGGCTCCCAGCCTCGGCGCGGCGGGCCTCATCAAGATTTACAACGTCACCAATTCCACCACGCCCGTGGACACCATCAACGTCGCGCTCGGCGTGGTGCAACAGCGCTCGTTCCCCGGTGACGGCCAGTCGTTCACCTACCAGACCATCGTGATCAGCGGCAGCACGGCCAAGATTTATCCGCACTTCAGCGTGCTGACCTCGAACCAGACCTACTACGTCACGATTGACAACGGTGCGTTCACCGATTCCACCGGCGCGTATTTTGCGGGCATCACGGCGACGAACGTGTGGAAATTTTCCACCAAGGTCGGCGGCCCGGCGGACACGAACAACCCGGTCGTGAACGCTGATGGCTCCGGCGACTTCCTCACCGTGCAGGGCGCAGTGAACTCGCTCGCGACCGGCACCAACGCCACCCAGCGCGTCATCAACATTCGCAATGGTCTCTACAACGAGATTGTGGACATCGCCAGCCGTCACAACGTCACGCTCCGCGGCCAGAGCCGCAGCGGCACGGTCCTCTACTTCCCGAACAACGCCACGTTCCAGACCGTCAACGGCGGAACCACGCACGCGCGCATGAGCTTCAAGGTGAACGCCAACGACATCGTCCTCGACACGCTCACCGTCTCGAACAGCACGCCGCAGGGCGGTTCGCAGGCGGAGGCGCTGATGATCGAGAGCAGCGCGAAACGTTGCATCGTTTATAATTCGGAAATTGACAGCCGGCAGGACACCATCCTCGGCAACCAAAATTCTTCCCAGACTTATTTCTACAAGAGCGTCATCAAGGGCAACTTTGATTACATCTGGGGCGGCGGCAACTTCTTCTTCGACCAGTGCGAAATCCGCACCATCAACGGTGCCGGTCAGTTTAGCGCCGCGCGCACCGACACTTCCGCGACCACCAGCACCAACTTCCCGTGGCTAAATCCGGGCGGCACTTACACTGCGAACGGCATGTCGTTTGTGAACTGCACGTTCACGGCGGAATCTGGCGTCGGCGCGGTCACGCTCGCCGGCAGCAACGGCACATCGGGTAACAATGTTTCATGGTTCGGCTGCGACTTCGCCACGAACTACGTCGCGCCGTCCGCCGCGCTGTTCAGCGGCAACTACGTCTTCTGGCAGGCGCAGAATACTTCCAACGGCGTGCCCGTCACTTATCCGGTGTTGATTACCTTGAGCGGCAACGACGCCCGCCTCCTCGCCGCGACGAACATCCCCGTCTGGTTCTATGGCTGGCAGCCGACGATTCCGCCCGTCATCACGACGAACCCCGTCAACGCAACCGTCACCGCCGGTTCCGCCGCCGCATTCACCGCCGCCGCCATCGGCATCCCGGCGCCGACGTATCAATGGCAGCACGCCAGCACGAACCTGCCCGGCGCGACGAGCGCCACGCTCAACCTCGCCACGGCGACGATGGACAACGCCGGTTCCTACGCCTGCGTCGCGACCACGCCGGCGGGCAGCGCGACCACCACGAGCGCCACGCTCACCGTGAATCCGCTCGCCATCACCGTCACGCCGAACGGCCAGACGAAAGTTTATGGCGCGGCTGACCCGGCGCTCACTTACAACTCCGCGCCCGCGTTGATTGGCATGGATTCATTCAGCGGCGCACTTTCCCGCACGTCGGGCCAGAACGTCGGCAGCTACGGCATCACGCAAGGCACGCTGGCATTGAACGCGAATTATTCAATCACGTTCATCAGCACCAGCAACCTCGTCATCACGTCGGCGGCGTTGAGCATCACCGCGAGCAACATCAGCAAACCGTTCGGCCAGACGCTGACGTTTGCGGGGACGGAATTTTCCACCAGCGGCCTCGTCGTCGGGGACTCCGTGGCAACCGTGTCGCTCGCCAGCTCCGGCGCGACCAGCCTCGCGGCGGCGGGCAGCTACTCCATCGTGCCGAGCGCGGCCACCGGCACGGGTCTGGGCAACTACGCCATCACCTACAACAACGGCACACTCACGGTCTTCGGCAGCCCGAACAGCTCGCTCGACAGCGTGACCATCAACAACAACGGCTCCGCCACCATCGTCATCAGCGGCAGCGCGGGCGTGACCTACCGCATCCAGGCCGCGACCGACCTGACGACCCCGTCCTGGACGGCTGTCTCCACCAACACCGTTGGCGGCGGCGGCACGGCGAGCTTCACGGACACGAACACCACCGGCGCAGTGAAGTTCTACCGCGTGGTCTGCCCGTAAATTCGTCCGGATAAAATTCAACCGGCGGCGTCCCCCGTGGACGCCGCCGGATTTTTTTGCGCCGTAAATTCAGCTTTGCTTCACGCGGGGAAATCCGCCAAGTTGCGCGCGTCACTTTGAAAACGCTCCACAAATATCTCGTCGGCCAGGTGCTCGCCACGATGCTGCTCACCGTGGTGGTGTTCGTGTTCGTGATGGTGCTGATGAACGTCCTGCAAAGTGTTCTGCCCCTGCTCGTCAGCGGTCACGTCAGTCCGTGGCTGGTGTTCAAGGCCGTGGCGCTGCTCGTGCCGTTCGGCTGCGTGTTCGCGCTGCCGATGGGTTTCATCACGGCCACGCTGCTGGTGTTCGGCCGTTTCAGCGCGGATCACGAGCTGACCGCCGCGCGCGCGGGCGGCGTGAGTTTGCTCGCGCTAGTTTCACCGGTGCTGCTGTTGAGTTTGCTGTGCTGCGCGTTGAGCGCGTGGTTTAACCTGGACTTGGGGCCGCGCTCGCGGGTGATGTTCAAGGATCTCCGGACGGAAATGATTGCCAGCTTTGTCCTGGAGCAAATCCCCGCCGGAACCCAGATCCACCTTGGCAAGAACCTCGTGCTGTATGCGGAAAAAAATAACGGGAAAGAGTTGCAGAACGTGATCATCCACGTGACCACCAATGAAACCACGGTGCTGATGACGATTGATGCCGCCTCGGCCACCGTGACCACCAACGCGGCGCACACCGGGCTGGAGTTTGATTTGCATGACGTGCACTGGATGATGCCGCAGCCGAAGGGTTCGCCAATAAGCTACTACAGTCGGCGATTGCAGATGCCCCTTGACGCTAACCAGATCGGCGGGGGCAAAAGTTTGCCCAGCATCGGCGACATGACGTTCCTGCAACTGCGCCAGGAATTGCGCGTGGTGACGGCGCGGGATTTTTCCGGCAACGCGGCCACGGCCTTTCCCCTGAAAGATTTAATCCATCAGGGACTGGAAGTGACTACCAACAGTTCGCCCGCCGAAGCTGCCGCGATGCTCAAAACCGCGCGCAAAATCCAGATGCAGGAAGCCTCGGAAATCCGCGTCATCATGAACCGTCAGCTCGCCTTTTCGTTCGCGTGCTTCGGCTTCACGCTCGTCGGCATCCCGCTCGGCATCCGCGTCCACCGCCGCGAAACCAACATCGGCATCGCGCTCGCGCTCCTGCTGGTCGTGGTGTTTTACGCGTTTCAAATGCTGGGCGAATCGCTCGCGTGGCATCCCGAATTGTATCCGCACCTCCTCGTCTGGATTCCGGTCTTCCTCTTCCAAGGCCTCGGCGCGGTTCTGCTGTGGCGGGCGAACCGGGGAATCTGAAGCGAAGTAAGAAGTATGAATAAAGAATGCAGAAACGGCTAAAGTTCGTTTCTGCATTCTTCATTCTTACTTCTTCATTCTCCGAAAGACTTTCCCCATATCCGCCTGGTCCACCGGCTTGACGAGCATCTCATCAATGTTGACGTGCGGCGGACGGCTGGCGACCCACACGAGAATTTCCGCGATGTCGGCGGCCACGAGCGGATTCGTTCCGGCGTAAAGTTCCTTCGCCTTTTTTTTATCTCCTTTGAAACGCACGAGGGCGAATTCCGTTTCCGCCAGCCCCGGATCAACCGAGCTGACGCGGATGCCCGTGCCAAATAGTTCATGCCGCAGCACGCGCGTGATCTGCAGCTCACCCGCCTTCGCCGCGCAATACGCCGCGCTGCCCGCATAGGCCGCGCGCGCGGCGAGCGAGCCGATATTCAGGATGCTTGCGCCGTCGTCGTGCGGCAGCAAGGGCAGGGCGGCGCGCGTCACGCGCAAGACACCGAGGACATTCGATTGCAGCATCGCCTCCCAATCCGCGTCCTTGCCCTCGGCCACGGAGTCCACGCCGTGCGCGCCGCCGGCGTTGTTGATGAGGACGTGCAGATGTTTCGGGGATGGCGTCTGGCGTCTGGGGTTTTGGATTTTAGTTTTCGCCCACGCAAAAAAAGTTTCCACGCTCGCGGTCGAGGCGACATCCAGTTGGTGAAAGTGCGCCTGCGTCGCGCCGGATTTTTTCGCAGCGGCGGCAACTTTTTCCAGCCGGTCCACGCGCCGCGCACCGAGCAAAAGTTTTGCGCCCTCGGCGGCAAACGCCGCCGCCGCCGCCGCACCAAAGCCGCTGGACGCGCCGGTGATGAGCACCCATTTATTTTTTAGTGAGAACATTTGAAGCGAATTCTTTTGGGAAAAAGTTTTGAAGTTTGTTTGAACCTTGTGCTGGCCTGCCGAGCCGAAGCTCATGGCGGAGTTGGATGTGGCCCGCCTGCGCTGCGCTTCGGCGCGGCAGCCTTCGCTTCAACTGCGTTGAAGCGAAGGCTGGTGGAGCCTAGGAGGCTCGAACTCCTGACCTTCTCATTGCGAACGAGACGCTCTACCAACTGAGCTAAGACCCCAGCCATTTCGCCGAACGCGGATGATTCTGCCAGAAAAAATTCGGCGCGCAACTTGGATTTCTAAACCAGAACCATGCGCTCAAAAACAATCCAGAAAACGCCGGGTCGCAGAAAACGCAGAAGTTCGTAGAGAAAACTGACGGATGATTTCAGGTCCCAGCCAGCGGGCTGGTTTTACTTCCAAAAATCTCTGCGTTCTCCGTGTTATTTCATTCGGAACCGTTCCGGCTAAACATCTACCCGCCAATCAGCCGTCTGGTTTCATCCATGAGCGGATGTTCAAACGCACTGGCATACGCGTCGAGCGTGGTGGCTTTCAGGCGTAGTTGCCGTCCAGTCTTACGCCAGCCGGAGACAGTGGCGAATACTTCACGGAGAATTTTCTTCGCTTCACCAGCTTTGAGTCCAAACCGGGCGGCGGCGGCCAGCGCTCCGGCAATGGTCGGTTCGGCCTGGTCTTCAGTGATGGCCGTCTTGCTGACGCGGGCACGATCCATTTCCGGCACCGGGTTGAGGTCGTAGGCCGGCGAAAGCGACCAGCGTCCGGGCTGGTGCATCAGAAAACCGTGATTACGCAGGTGGTCGTCATAGTTGCTGGCGAGCAGCGAGAAGACGAGGCGACGCCATAATTCACGAAGGTCGTCGGAAACATCGTGGCCGAATTGTCGGATACCATCCGCCAGCATGGTGTAGGCTCCCAACTCGCCTTGGGGCAGGCCCAACAAACTGGCCGCAGAAATAAAAGGAATGCGATTGTTCCCGGCACGGTCAAAGCGGGTGATGACGGCGACACTTTGGCTGCCCACCGGCACGAGCCGATGTTCCGCGACTTGGATGCCAGCTCGTTCCGCGAGCGTGAGGGCAAGGATTTCGCCCGCCGCAATGTCGCGGGTGTCATCGGGCTTCGGAAATTTTGCGATGGCCAGCCGGTCGTCAGCCAGACTGACGGCGGACTTGGGTCGCGCCCCGCCGAGCGGTGAACCGGCACCGAGGAGGAAACGCAAATCTTGGGCCGTCTCCGTCTCGCTGTGAATCGCATCGGTGGCGCGCAACAGCGCGTTCAGGCGAACCAAGGGCGGAAGTTTCCCGGTGGCAGCGGCGAGAAATGGGCTGGCGGCATCAACTCGAAAACGCAGCGCGCCAATGCGCGCCGCATCATCCAGTGCCAACACATAGTCAATGTCGCGATACGGTTTTTGCGCGAGAATTTTTTTGCGGACGGCGCGCTCGATCAAGACCCGCCCCCAACGGTCCGGACCGCAATCTTGAATGGCTCCGAACAGCGTCGTCCCATGATGCGCGCCGTGTCGCAAGGGAAGCGAGGTGGGATCAATCGCAAAAGCATCGCCCCGTTGAAGCCATTCGGCCGCATACTCGAACGAAACAGACGCACCGCGTTCAGCGGCATGGAGGCGTCCCACCAACCGGGTTTCGCCCTGCCAATCAATATGGATTTCCAAGCTCATGGTTTGGCGCGATGAATTCGTTTCGGCAGGCGGTGTTCATCCAAGTGAAGGCCAAGTTCATCACTGGCAGGCGCGGCGAGATTGCCCAGACGGTCATGCAAATTAAGGATGAAGGTGGCCGTCACCAAGGTTCCAATGGCGACGGTTGGATCGCCGCGCTCCAGTCGCCACAGCGTGTCGCGGCTGACAAACAGCCGCGCCGCCATGTCGCTGGTCGCGATGCCGCGTTTGCGCCGGGCGAGCGCGAGGTCGCGGCCCAACTTGCAGAGCGCACGTTCGGCCGGCAAAGGCATGGAAGGAATGGATGGCGGCATGGATTTAGTGTCTGCCATAACAGTCTTAAAGTCAATAATTGTCATCTATGCCAGACGCTATGCGAATTGAAGCCGGTGAGGACGCCGGTTTTTTGTAATGCCGGTTTTACCACGAAATCGTTTTTGCACCGGCTGGCTCCCGGCAGACAATCTATTCCATTTTCAAAGTCCCGCCCGGCACGTCCTGCGCGGCGATTTGCAGTTGGACGTGTTTCGCGCCGAGGTGATGGAGTTGCTCGGCCATGATGTGTTCGGCGAGTTCGGGCTTGTTGCACTCGCGGCTCAAGTGCGCGAGGTAAAGATTTTTCAGATCGGCGGACACGATCTGCGCGATGGTTTCGGCGGCGGTGACGTTGGAGATGTGGCCGTGTCGTCCGAGGATGCGCTGCTTGAGCGCCCATGAGCGGCGTGGACAATCCTGCAACATCTTCACGTCGTGATTGGATTCAAGCACGAGGACGTTCGCGGCGCGGATGCGTTCCCGCACGAGCTTGGTGACGTGGCCGAGGTCGGTGGCAAAGCCGATGTTGCCCGCGCTGGTGCGAAGCAAAAATCCGACGGGGTCTTGCGCGTCGTGCGGGATGGAAAAAGTTTCAATGCCCACGTCGCCGATCTCAAAACTTGCGCCGGTCTCGAACAGCCGCCAATCAATCAGCTTCTTCAGATGCGCGGTTCCGTCGGTTCCTTCAAACGCGGGTT
>JAYVQV010000299.1:0-7236 GCA_043776855.1 Limisphaerales bacterium
TGGCCGAGCATCGGTGAAAGCTGGGCAGGCTTGCCTTCGAGTTTGTAACTTCCAGCCGTGGTGATTTCCACCGTGCGAATGTCGTTTTTATTTGGCCGCTTGTCGGTCTGGCCGCCGCGCGGCAGTTTCAATTCGATGCTTTGCGTCAGCAACGGCGTGGTGATGATGAAGATGATGAGCAGCACGAACGCAAGGTCGAGCAACGGCGTGATGTTGATGTCACTCAACGTCACGAGATGACTGCGTTGTGAAAAGCGGCGCATGATTTTTATTCAACCACGGATGGACACAGATGGACACAGATAAAAAAAACCAAACGAGATTCCTCGCCAGCGTTCAATCCGTGTCTATCTGTGTTAATCCGTGGTTTCATTCTTCCTTCAAAAATTCCGTCTCCATGTTGGAGACCAGTTCCTGTGCGAAATTATCCAGCTCAACCGTGAACGCGCGCAGATTATGAACGAGCCAGTTGTAGCCGAACATCGAAGGAATCGCAACGAGCAGGCCAGCGACAGTCGTAGCCAGCGCGGCGGAAACGCCCGGGGCCATCACCGCCAACGACGCGCCCGTGGGCGATTGCGCGATGCCCGCGAACGTGCTCATCACGCCCCAGACCGTGCCGAGCAAACCCATGAACGGCGCGCCGCTCACCGCGATGGCGAGCAGGATGAGGCCGGATTCCAGCTTGAGCGCTTCCTTGGCGACGACGTTCTCGATGGCGCGCTTGATGTGCTCCATGTTCTTGAGACTGACCTGCTGCTTGGCGCGTTCGCCCGTCGGCCCGCGCAGGCGCGCATCGAGTTGGAGGCAGCCGGATTGATAGACCGCGTAGAGCGGACAGCCGTTGACTTCGAGCTTGCGGTCGAACATTTCCAGCACGGCTTTCTGCGCGGTGAATTCTTCCGCGAAGAGAGAATTCAGTTTCCGCGCGCGCCGCATCTGGATGACTTTGAAAATCATCATCCACCAGACGGCGATGGAGGACAGGAACAGCAGGCCGATGATGACCTTGGCTTCCGGGCGCGCCAGATTCCAGACGTAAAGCCACTCCATTTCTTTGGTGGCGGCCGCGATGAATGCAATAGATAACCCGCTCATAAAAAATCTTACTTGGTGGTGAGGAACCGGTTTGGGCCAAGTGACGGCGCTCCGAGCAATTGTCCGTCGGCGCAGAGTATCAATCTACACGGCGGAAATTGCAAAAACTTTTTACAGGAAAAATGAATCTGCTTTGCCCACACCCGTGAAATCGCTTACAACAAGCGCCATGTCGCGCCCACGCATCATCGCCCTGCTGCTCGCGCTGGTCACGCTGGCCGTGTATCTGCCGGCGACGCGCTTTGAATTCACCAATTACGACGACAACGATTACGTCTCCGCCAATCCTCAGGTGCAGGCCGGGCTGACGTGGGCGGGCGTGAAGTGGGCGTTCACCACCGGCCACGCGGGCAACTGGCATCCCGTGACCTGGCTCTCACACATGACGGACGTGACACTTTTCGGCATGAATCCCGGCGCGCATCATTTCGTGAGCGTGCTTTTCCACGCCGCGAACGCCGCGCTGTTGTTCGTGCTGCTCTTCCGCCTGACAAAAAAACTCTGGCCGTGCGCGCTCATCGCCGCGCTGTTTGCGTGGCATCCGTTGCGCGTGGAATCCGTCGCGTGGGTGGCGGAACGGAAGGATGTGTTGAGCACGTTCTTCGCGCTGCTCACGCTGTTGAGTTACGCGAAGGCCGTGATGAGTGACGAGTGTTCCGTGAAAGACGGACGTCCTCACGCCTCACGCCTCACTCGTCATTATTTTCTAGCGCTGTTCTTTTTCGCCCTCGGCCTCATGGCAAAGCCCATGCTCGTCACGCTGCCATTCGTGCTGCTGCTGCTGGATTTCTGGCCGCTGAAAAGGTTTCAGGTTTCAACTTTTCGCTTTCCAATTTTGCTGGAGAAATTTCCCTTCTTCGCGCTCACCGCCGCCTCGTGCCTCATCACCTTCATCGTCCAGCACAGCGGCCACGCGGTGGCGTCGCTCGCGCAGATTCCCCTGCTCTACCGGCTGGAAAACGCGCCGCTCGCCGCCGCGCGCTACCTGCTGAAAATGTTCTGCCCCGTCAACCTCGCCGTCATCTACCCGCTCAACCGCATCGCCACCGCCGAATTTATTTTTGCACTGGCCGCGCTGGTTTTGATTTCCGCGCTCGCGTGGCGCGGGCGGAATCTGCGTCCGTATTTTCTGATGGGCTGGCTGTGGTTTCTCGGCACGCTCACGCCCGTCATCGGCATCGTGCAAGTCGGCAGCGCTTCGATGGCGGATCGCTACACTTACTTGCCGGGCATCGGGATTTTGATCGCCATCGTCTTCACGCTCGCAGCGGTCGCGGAGAAAAATTCCTTCCTGAAAAAAATTTCCCGCGCGCTGGCCGCGTTGGTTCTCGTCGCCAGCGTGAGCCTCACAGAAAAACAACTGCAACACTGGCGCAATAGTGAAACGCTTTTCCGCCACGCCGTCGCTGTGACGTTGAATAACGACGTGGCGCACATTGACCTCGGCACCGCGCTCAATGGGCAGGGGCGCACGGAGGAGGCGTTGGCTGAATTCCGCGCCGCTGTCCGCATCAATCCCGACCGGCCGCAAACTCATTTCAACCTCGGCCTGATTTATCGTGGCGCAGAAAAACATCGCGAGGCGCTCGCCGAATTTCGCGAAGCCATCCGCTTGGACGCCAACAACGCCAACGCCCGCAGCGCCGCCGGCGGTGAACTTGCCGCGCTGGGAAAATACGACGAGGCGCTGAAAGAATTCGCCACCGCCGAACGGCTCGCCCCTCGCTACGCGATGCCGCATCTGGAAACGGCAAAAGTTTTTTTTCTGCAAGGCCGCGACTCCGAGGCGGTGGATGAGTTGCGCGCCGCGCTGCGCGCCGAGCCGGACAATTTTGAAATTTTGTCGGCGACCGCGCATTACCTCGCCGCGAATGAAAACGCCGCCGCGCGCGATGGCCGCAACGCCGTCATCCTCGCCCTCAAGGCCAGCGAACTTTCCGGGCGCAGCCAGCCCAGCGTCTTCGACATCCTCGGCATGGCGCTCGCGGCGACGGGCGACTTCACCAACGCCGTGGCCTGCGCGCAAAACGCGCTCGACTTGGCGAACCTTGCCAAATTAAAAAAGCTCGAACCGTTGCAGCGTCGGGTCGAACTCTACAAAAAAAACCAGCCGTGGCGGGAATCCTTCCGCGCGACAAACGCGCCGGTGAAGAATTAGGATCGCAGCAGGGCGATGAATGTTTTCCGCACGGGCGCGCTTTTCAAAGCCACCGCTGTTGAAAATTTCTTCCCAAGCCACGGCAGTGTGAAGATTTTTTCCGCCGGGAAAAATTCCGCCAGCAGGCCGGCGTTGCCTGCCGTCACCGCGTCCGGTTTCGGCGGCGACATCAGCACCACGCGCGCCCGGCTTCGCAAATTTTCTGGCAACGCGGCCAGCGTGAGCAAAACCTGATTCACCACGCCCAGTTTGTTTTGCGCGACGATGACGGGCGTCGCGCGCAAGGCGGCAATCAAATCGCGCGCGTCAAATTTTTCGCCGAGCGGACTCAACAAGCCGCCCGCGCCTTCCACGAGCGTCACGCTGAAGTTTTTCTGCGCGGCGCAGATGTGGGCGAGGACGGCGGCGAGCCGCACGGATTTTTTCTCACGCCGCGCGGCCAGCAGGGGCGCGATTGGAGCGCGGAAATGCCACGGGTTGATTTCAGCCAGCGTCAGCACGCCGCCAAGTGCGGCGTGCAAGGCCAGCGCGTCATCACGTCCGCCAGAGCAGATCGGCTTGAGCGCGGCGACCTTGACGCCGCGTTCGTGCAGGAACGCCGCCAGCAGGGCGGTCAAAACCGTTTTGCCCGCGCCGGTGTCCGTGCCGGTGATGAAGAAAATTGGCTTCACGCGCGAACATCAAAGCAGAGCCAACCGTTTGCGCCAGCAAAACAATTTGCCTTCGCGCCGGGGATTATTTATTCTGCGCGGCTCGTTAAACGAGATTTTACCGTGAATATTACCGTTGAAAATTTGGCCCCGTGCAAAAAGCTCGTGCGGGTGGAACTGGACGCAACCATCGTTGATTCGACGTTTGACGCCATCACGAAAGATTACCAGAAGCAGGCGGCGTTGCCGGGCTTTCGTCCGGGCAAGGCGCCCGTGCCGATGGTCATCAAAAAATACGGCACGGAAATCAAGGACGAGGCCAAGCGCAAGCTCATCGGCGACAACTACCGCAAGGCGCTCGAAGATAAAAAAATCCACGCGGTCGGCTATCCCGACATCGAAGAGATTCAATTTGATCGCGGACAAAATCTCATTTTCGCCGCCACGGTGGAAACCGCGCCGGAATTTCAATTGCCGGAATATAAAGGCTTGCCCGCGAAGATCGAGACCAAGTCTGTCACCGATGCCGACGTGGAAAAAGCGCTCGACCTGCTGCGCGGTCAGCACGCGAAGTTTGACACCGTCGCCCGCCCGCTCACGAATGGCGACATCGCGGTTGTGAACTACACCGGCACTTGCGAAGGCAAGGCCATCACCGAACTCGCGCCGACGGCGAAGGGTTTGACCGAGCAGAAAGATTTCTGGATCGAGACGACTGGCAATGATTTCATCCCCGGTTTCGCCGCGCAACTCATCGGCGCGAAGGCCGGCGACAAGCGCACGGTCAACGTGGATTTCCCCGCCGACTTCGTCACGAAGGAATTGCAGGGCAAGAAGGGCGTCTATGAAGTGGAACTCGGCGAGGTGAAGGAAAAAGTTTTGCCCGCGCTCGATGAAGAACTCGCGAAGAAATTCGGCGCGGAAAATTTGGAGAAGCTCAAGGCCGGCGTCCGCACGGATTTGGAAAATGAATTGAAGTATTCCAAGTCCAAATCCATTCGCCAGCAGGTCGTGCAGACGTTGCTGGAGAAATTGAATTTTGATCTGCCGGAAACCGCCGTCGCCAACGAGACGCGCAACGTGGTCTATGACCTCGTCCGCCAGAACACGCAGCGCGGCATCGCCCGCGAACTCATCGAGACGCAGAAGGATCAGATTTACGCCGCCGCCGCTGGCAACGCGAAGGAACGCGTGCGCCTCGCCTTCATCGTGTCGCGCATCGCCGAGCAGGAAAAGCTTCAAGCCACGCAGGAAGACGTCATCCGCCGCGCGCAGCAGATGGCGATGATGTATCAGATGCCGGTGGACGCCTTCATCAAGGATTTGCAGAAACGGAATGGCGTGAATGAACTTTACGAGCAGGTGTTGCACGAGAAAGTTCTCGAGCTGCTCGAAAAAAACGCCACCATCACCGAAACCGCGCCAGCGAAGTAACGGTTACTTCACGGCCACACGCGGCGTCTTGCACGGAAATGAAACGCATCAGCGCCCTCGCCATTTTTGCCGCCGCCATTTTGTCCGCCACCGCGCAGACGAATCGCACGATGTCGTTGCAGGACTGCTTCACCGAGGCGCTCGCGCACAATCTGGATTTGCAGATTGAGCGCTACGCCCCGCAGATTTCGCTCTACGATTTGTATGCGGCCTACGGCGGCTACGATCCGGCGTTCAGCCTCTCCGGTCGGCACGGTTACAACGTCTCGCCCGGCGGCGGCTTCAACCAGTATTCCACCAACCCGATTCCCGCCCGCATCACGCAGTCGGACAGTTTTAATTCGGGCATCAGCGGCGTGCTGCCGTTGGGGTTGCAATATAATTTCAGCGGCAGCATCGCCGACACCGCCAGTTCAAGAAATCCCGGCAGCACCTCCGGCGAGATCGGCGTGAACCTGACGCAGCCGTTGCTGAAAAATTTCTGGACGGACGGCAACCGGCTTTCCGTTTCCGTGGCGAAGAACCGGCTGAAATTCACCGAGCAAGCCCTTCGCAACCAGATCATCACCACCATCACGGCGGTGGAAAACGCCTACTACGATCTCATCTACGCCCGCGAAAAAGTGAAGGTCCAGCAGCAGGCGCTCGACCTCGCGCAAAAACAACTGGCCGACGACAAGCAACGCGTGGAACTCAAAGTCCTCGCCGAACGCGGCGGCACCATCGAACAGGACGAAGCCCAGGTCGCCTCCAGCCGCGCGCTCCTCATCAAGGCGGAGTCCGTCTACGTCGGCAACCAGAACACGCTGAAAATTTTGCTCACAGATAATTACGCCCGCTGGCAGGAAGTGGAAATCATTCCCGCCGCGCCCATGGCGGTGGTGAAACAATTTTTGGATTTGCAGGACAGTTGGACCAAAGGCCTGACGCAACGCCCCGACATGATCCAAGCCAAGCTCAATGTCGAACAGCAGGGATTGCAATTGAAGTATTCCTTCAACCAACTTTTTCCGCAGCTTGACCTCACCGGCAGCTACGGTTTCAACGGCCAGGGCCGCGAATACAGCGATGCGTTCGGGCAAATTGATCAGGGCAATGCGCCGTTTTACAGCATCGGCGCGCAGTTCTCGATTCCGTTGAGCAATGTCCGCGCGCGCAATTCCTACAAGACCACCCAGGCTCAGCAGCAGCAGATTTTGCTGCGGCTGAAACAGCTTGAGCAAAATGTCATGCTGCAAATTGACAACGCCGTTTCGCAGGCGCGCTCCGCGTGGGAAAGCATGGATGTCACCCGGCAGGCGCGCGTCTATGCCGAGGTCGCGCTCGAAGCCGAGCAGGGAAAATACGCCGCCGGCAAAAGCACCACCTTCACCGTGCTGCAACTCCAGATCAAACTGACCACCGCCCGCTCGGACGAAATCAGTTCGCTCGCAGATTACAACAAAGCCCTCGCCACTCTCGCGCAGCAAGAAGGCAGCACCCTCGAACGTCGGCAGATTGATTTCAAAGTGAAGTGAGCGGGGATTTAACTGCTAGACAAATCCAATCAAACTGTGGCCTCACGCAAAGGCCGCAAAGTAAAAATAAACCTTAACCTTTGCGCCCCTTGCGGCCTTTGCGTGAGGCATCAGACGGCTACGGTTCAGCTTAACTTGCAATAGCGGTTTAAGTTTTTCACCAAAAATTCCACGCGCCGCGCCACACCACCCACACGCCGAGCAGAAAATTCGTGATGGCGTGCGCCGTCATCGCGTCGCCGAGGCGATTCTTCCGCAGCACCAGCCATTGATACGCCGCCCCGCAGACGATGCCCGCGAACCATTCGTTATGGGCAAAACCGAAGACGAACGCGGTGGCAAAAAAAGGCAGCGGCAAAAATTTATTCAGCGGCACGGA
>JAYVQV010000300.1:0-7175 GCA_043776855.1 Limisphaerales bacterium
GAAATTGTTGAAGCACGTCTATTCCAAATTTCGTTTGTCGCCCGATGAAAAAATCGCGTGGTTCTGGCTCAAGCAAAAAGATTTCAACCGCACCGGCGCGGAGAGCGATGACACGGAAGGTTTGATTGACCACATCCGCGCCATCGAGCCAGTCGTCGTCGCGTGCGTGTTTGAGGAACTCGAACCGGAGATGACGCGCATCAGCCTGCGTTCCAAACACGCGGCGGTGAACGTCAGCGAAATCTGCGCGCAGTTCGGCGGCGGCGGCCACCCGGCGGCAGCGGGCGCGCGCATTGCCGGCACGCCACTCTCGACGCAACGCAAAGTTATCGCGGCCATCAAACGCGCGCTGAAGGCGGCGAAGTAATGTCATGGAACAAAAGAGCGCCAGCATTTTTAGCCAAGAGCTTTCTTCTGGAGAAAGACTCCTCTGGAGCGCTCAACCGCTAGGCGGGATACGATTCAGAAAACAGGACGCTTACCTGATTCCATTTAGTCTTTTGTGGGGAGGGTTTGCTATTTTTTGGGAGACAGGCGTCATCCATTCCAACGCCCCTTTCATTTTCAGGCTTTGGGGAATTCCATTTGTTATCGTTGGCATCTATTTGATTTTCGGCAGATTCTTCGCGGATGCCCAATTGCGCCGTAAAATTTTTTACGCGGTCACCGATCAACGGATTTTAATAATTTCTGGATTTTTTAGTCGGAATTTACGTTCGATAAATTTGAAAACACTCTCCGAGATAACTTTGAGCGAGAGAACTGATGGAACTGGAACAATTACGTTTGGGCCAGTTTATCCGTTATTTCAAAATCCCGGTGCCGGGTGGCCCGGCTATAGCAAATACGCATCTCCATCATTTGATTTGATCGAGCGAGCGCGAGATGTTTATGGAGTCATCCGCCGCGCTCAATCCGAGTCGGTAAAATAATTTCCCCATGCAAGATTTCACCGCGCTCGACGGCGCTATTCTCGTTGATAAACCTTCCGGCCCGACGTCGCACGATGTCGTGGACGCCATCCGCCGCAAGTTTGGCATCAAGAAGGTAGGGCATTGCGGCACGCTCGACCCGAACGCGACGGGACTGCTCATCATCGTGCTGGGGCGCGGCACGAAATTGTCCGAGCGGCTCATGGGCGATGACAAAGTTTACGAAGGCACGATCAAATTCGGCGAGGCGACGGACAGTTACGATTCAGACGGCGAACTGACCGGCTCAATGCCCGTGATGCCGATGACGCTGGATCAGTTGAATGACGAAGCCGCCAAATTTATCGGCGACCAGATGCAGATTCCGCCGATGGTTTCCGCGATCAAAAAAAACGGCGTGCCGCTCTACAAACTCGCGCGCCAAGGCATCGAAGTGGAACGCGAGCCGCGCTTGGTTCACATTTACAATTTTCGTTTCACCGAATACGCCGAGCCGCTGGGGCAGTTTCGCGTCGCCTGCACGAAGGGAACTTACATCCGCAGCATCGCGCATGACCTCGGCCAGAAGCTCGGCTGCGGCGCGCACCTGACGACGCTGCGCCGGAGTGCGTCGGGAAAATTTGACGTGAAGGACGCCTTGACGCTGGACGCAGTTTTGAAACTGACGGCGGCGGAACTGGAGCAGCGCGTGATGCCGTTTCTGAAACTGGCGGCAGCCTGATTTTTAACCACGGATGGACACGGATAAACACGGATAAAATTGTGAAACAAAGCACCTCACCCCGGCCCTCTCCCCATTTTGCTCCGCCGACTCCGCAAAACGCGGAGAGGGAGAAACGTTCGGCGCGTTTTCTGGAATCTGTGTCCATCTGTGTTTATCCGTGGTTAATTTTTTGAATTGAAATGAAATTGATTCACACCGCAAACGAACTTGGCAATGGCGGACGTAAAGTCTGCCTCGCCATCGGCGTGTTTGACGGTGTGCATCTTGGTCATCAGCAAATCATCCGGCAGACGGTGGCGGATGCGCGGTCGCATGATGCCGTGGCGCTGGTCGTGACGTTTGACCAGCATCCGAACGCGGTCGTCGCGCCGGAGCGCGTGCCGCCGCAAATTTTTTCGCGTCCGCAAAAACTGCGCGCGATTGAATTGCTCGGCACGGATGCGTTGCTTGAAATTCCCTTCGATAAAACTTTCAGCGAGAAGTCCGGCGAAGAATTTATCCGTGAACTGGCGCATGACCTTGGAAAAATTTTCAGCGTGTGCGTCGGCGCGGATTTTGTGTTTGGCCGCCAGCGCAGCGGCAACGTGGCGTTGCTGAAGACGCTCGGTGCGGAATTGAATTTTCAAGTCCACGGCCATGCGGCGGTGGCGCTGGACGGCGAGACGGTGAGCAGCACGCGTATTCGCGAAGCCATCCGCTCCGGCAATCTCGACGCCGCGAGCCAGATGCTGGGACGGCCGTATGCGATTTGCGGTGAGATTCTGACGGGCGATAAAATTGGTCATCAACTGGGTTTTCCGACGGCGAATCTCGCGGCGAAAAATTTGGTGCTGCCGCCCGGCGGAGTCTATGCGGCTTGCACGCAGGTGGACGGGAAATTTTTCCGCGTGGCGTTGAACCTCGGCCTGCGCCCGACGGTGGCGGCGGCGAAACCGGAGTTGCGCGTGGAGGCGCACTTGCTGGATTTTAGCGGCGAACTTTATGGCCGGGAGCTGGAGGTGGAGCTGGGTTCCAAGCTGCGTGAGGAGCGGAAATTTGTCTCGCCCGCCGAGTTACGCGAGCAGATTGGCCGGGACGTGGCGGCGGTGCGAACGTTGGGTTGAGTTGAACGGAAACTTCATTTCTTCTAGGTTTTTCGGGGGTTTATTGCGGTTGGCGGCAAAGATAATCCTTGAAAATTTTTCCAAAGCGGGTAGCATGGCGGCACGTCTGTCTTCTGGAGTTCGCGCTTCCACGAGTAAAAAAGTGAACGCGGGTGCAGTGTCAGAAGCCGCCGAGGCGCGGTCGGAGAGGTTTTCTTCGAACTTTAACAGTTGTTCCCGGTCTGAATATTTATGTTGAAACGCAAAGTCACGACGCCGAAGAGCGCGTCGCCCAGCAGCCGTCGCAGCGCCAAGCCTGCTAAAGCTCCGAAAATCACCAAGCCAGCCAAGGCTTCCGCCGCGCCCGTGCGCCGCCGGTTCGTCATTTCCAGCAAGGCGCTCAAGCCCGACGCGCCGAAGCCGAAGGCGGTAACTCCGGTGGAAGTCGCGCCTAAAGCCACGCCCAAGGTTGCGCCGAAAACTGCTTCCAAGCCGGTTGCGAATGGCAATGCTCCGACGACGCCGACGCCGACGAGCACGGTGGATTTGACCGAGACGGTCAAGACGCTGCTGCATCTTTCGCAGGAACACGGCTACGTCACCTACGATGACATCAACGATGTTCTGCCGGATAATTTAAGCCCCGATGATTTGGACGCGTTGCTCACCAAGCTCCGCAGTCTCGACGTGGAAATCGTCATGGATCAGGCCGAGGCCGAACGCGCCGAGCGCACCAAGCAGCCGGAAGCGCAGGAAGAAGCGGTGGACGAAGATGCGCGTCTGGAAATTTTGGACGACCCGGTTCGGATGTATATGAACCAGATGGGCAAGGTTCCCTTGCTCACACGCGAACAGGAAGTCGAGATCTGCAAGAAGATTGAAGACGCCGAAGTCGCGATGAAAGCCATCGTCTATGGCCTCGGCTTCACGGCCAAGGAACACATCGCCATCGCGGAAAAACTTTTGTCCGATCCGCCGAAGGAACGCTTTGACCGCGTCATCGTGGACAAGAAAATCGCCAATCGCGACGGGCATTTGCTGGATTTGCGCAAGCTCATCAAGAAAGTTCATCAGGCCGATGCGAAGGTGGATGCAAAATATTTCCAGTGGCAGAAGGCCGCGCAGAAAGGCCGCAAGGAAACCATCGCGAAAGAAGTGAAAAAGATGGGCGTCAAGTTGCAGGACGCTTTCGGCAAATTTTATTTCAAGCAGAAGGTCGTCGAGGAAATGATTGTCGTGGCCGGCAATATTTTTGAAAAATTTCAGGCCAGCACCCGGCACTTGACCGAGTTGGAGTCCCACCGCACCACGGCGGAACGTCGCGCCGCCATCGAGGCCGAACAGCAGAAGATCGCCACGCTCGAACAGTTCGTGCGGATGCCGCGCGACGAGTTTTACAAGACCTTCAAAGAATTGAAGGCCGCCGCCGACCGCGCGCTCAAAGCCAAGACGCACATGGCCGAAGCCAACTTGCGCCTCGTCGTTTCCGTCGCCAAGAAATACACGAACCGTGGTCAGTCGTTCCTTGATTTGATTCAGGAAGGCAACATCGGTTTGATGAAGGGCGTCGAGAAGTTTGAATACCGCCGGGGCTATAAGTTTTCGACTTACGCGATCTGGTGGATTCGCCAGGCCATCACGCGTTCCATCGCGGATCAGGCGCGCACGATTCGTATTCCGGTGCACATGATCGAGATCATGAACAAGCTCTGGCGCGCGCAGAAACAGCTCACGCAGGAACTTGGCCGCGAACCCACGCCGGAAGAACTCGCGGATGAAATGCACATGCCCGTCTCGCGCATCCACGCGTTGCTCAAGATGGCGCAGCAGCCCGTCTCGCTTCACGCGCCCGTCGGTGATGACGGCGATGTGAGCGTTGGCGATTTCATCGAAGACAAGTCGGCGGAAAATCCCTCCGACGTGACCAGCTACAGTTTGCTCCGCGAAAAACTTGGCGACGTTTTGACGACGCTGACCGAACGCGAACGCAAGATTCTCGAAATGCGTTTCGGCCTGATTGACGGCTACGAACGCACGCTCGAAGAAATCGGCAAGATGTATAACGTCACCCGCGAACGCATCCGCCAGATCGAGGCGAAGGCGTTGCGGAAGTTGCGTCACCCGACGCGCGTGCGCCATCTGCAAGGCTTCCTCGAAGGCGTGGAGCTTGCGTAAATAAATTCCAATTCAAATCCGTGCGTGATTTTTTTACGCACGGGTTTTTTGTTTGCGGAACGGTTGGCGTTGGCCGGGCCGGGGTCATGGTTCTGGCCTGGTATCAATTCTATGGGCGATGTGTTTCCCTTTGCAGCTTGATAAATCGGTGACATTATTTTGCGACGATGAATGGTTTAATCCTGAATGAATTTCACCACACGCTCGGTGCGTTCTTGGCCGAACTGAATGGCGCGGAAGTCGTCGCGCATTATGGTGACTGGCTCGCGGAACACGCCGCGCTCCGCGAAACGGCGGGCGTGATTGATTTGAGTTTCCGCAGCCGCCTCTGTCTCGTCGGCGCTGACCGTGCGCGCTATCTCCATGGTCAGGTAACGAACGATGTGAAGAAACTCCGCGCGGGCGAAGGCTGTTACGCGGCCATCACCACCGCGAAAGGGAAAATGGAAAGCGACCTGAACATTTTCGCGCTCGCGGATGAATTGCTTTTGGATTTCGAGCCGGGACTGGCGGAGAAAATTTCTGCGCGGCTCGAAAAGTTTATCGTGGCTGATGACGTTCAAATCGTGGACGCCGCGCCGCATTACGGTTTGTTGAGTGTGCAGGGACCGAAAGCGGAAGCGGTCATCCGCGCGATTGGTTTATTTGCTGATGTTCCCGCCAAGCCACTTGCCTCCTTGAAAATTTCCGATGCGCTGCTGGGTGAGATTTATTTGGTGAGCCACGCGCGCCTTGCTTTGGAGCGCCGAGCACCAGCTCGGCCAGAATCAGAAAATTCTTTCCCACTTGCCGAGCTGGTGCTCGGCGCTCCGGGCTTCGACCTCTTCGTCCCCACCAATTCGCTCGGTGCCGTTGCGGACAAATTGATTGCCGCCGCGAAGGCCGCTGGCGGACGCGCGTGTGGCTGGACGGCGTTTGAAACCGCGCGCATCGAAGCGGGCATCCCGCGATTTGGTGCGGACATGGACGAGACGACTATTCCGTTGGAGTGCGGCATCGAGTCGCGCGCCATCGTCTATAACAAGGGCTGCTATCTCGGTCAGGAAGTCATCAATCGCATTCACAGCGTCGGCCACGTCAACCGCGAACTGCGAGCCTTGCGGCTGGCGGACGATTTGCAAACGCTGCCAACGCGCGGTGAGAAATTATTTTCCGGCGGCAAGGAAGTGGGTCACATCACCAGCGTGGTGAAATCGCCGTCGGCGGGAAACATCGCGCTCGGCTACGTCCGCCGCGAGGTGAATTCAATTGGAAACGAATTGCAACTGGGGGCGGACGGTGGCGCGGTGCGGATTGTAGAATTGCCCTTCGCGTGAAGCTGTGGCATCCTGTTGCCATCGTAAAAACAATTTTTACAAAACTATGAGCAAACCTAAAATCATCGCTTACTTGAAACCTTCCTGCGGCTGGAGCCAGGGCGTCCGCGCCGTCATGCGCAAGTATGACCTGCCGTTTGAAGACCGTGACATCATCAATAATCCGTTGCAGCGCCAGGAAATGATCGAGAAGACCGGCCAGATGTTGAGTCCGTGTGTCGAGATTGACGGCAAGATGCTCGCCGACATCAGCGGCGAAGAAGTCGAAGCGTGGATGCTCGCGAACAACGTCGTGACGCCGAATGACCTCGTGCCGGATGCGCCAATCAATCAGCCCTGCGCGCACGAGATGCCGCAGAGTTCGCCGCTGAATTTTGGCGTGCGCCACTAATTTTTTTCCATCATTCAAGCCGCGTGGATCACTCCGCGCGGCTTTTTTGTTTTACCGGAGCGCGGGTCTGTGACCCGCAGCAGCTTCGCCGTCACTTTGGCCGTGGGTATTTCCTAGGTGTTATTCATTGCGGAAGTGCTGCGGCTCACAGAGCCGCGCTCCGATGGCAAATTTGTGAAATTACTTTGCCTGCCCGCGTTTCGCCGGTAAATTTTCCGCAGTGAAAATTATTTCTACCGCCGCCGCCATGCAACGCCTCGCCAAAAGTTGGCAGCGCGCTGATGTCCGCATCGGCTTCGTGCCGACGATGGGTTATTTGCACACGGGCCACTTGAGTCTCGTCAAAGTGGCGCGCAAAGCGGCGGGCAAAACCGGTAAAGTTGTGGTCAGCATATACGTCAACCCCACGCAGTTTGGGCCGAAGGAAGATTTGTCCAAATACCCGCGCGACTTGAAACGCGATTTGAAACTCTGCCGCGCGGAAGGTGCGGATGTCATCTTCACGCCGAGCGATTTGGAAATGTATCCGGGCAGTAGTGGCACAGGCATCTTGCC
>JAYVQV010000301.1:0-7146 GCA_043776855.1 Limisphaerales bacterium
TCCGGCTGGAGCGTGTAGATGCGGAGGCCGACGAGGCGCTTCTCTTTTTTCATCACGGAATCCACCGCCTGCTGGGCGACCGGGATGCGCGGGGTGAAGTTGATCTGGCCATCGGCGAAATAACTCACGGAATCAGACTTGGTCCAGAAACCGATCTTGCCCTCGACAAATGTGTTGTCGCCGAGCGTGGGCATCACGGGTTTGTCATCGAGAAAAATGTTTATCTTATTGCCTTCGCACGCGACGCCGAGCTTGTGCCATTCGCCAGCGGGAACGGCCAGCGTCGGGCCGATGGGATTGGAGCGGACGCCGTTGACGACCTTGTAGAAGCGGACATTGCGCCCGATGGCGCTCACGCGGACGACGTAAAAATTGGAAGCGTTCTGAAAGCGAAACACCAGCCCGGCCATCTGCTCGGTGATGCCGCTGACGATCTTGAACTTCGCGCTAAACTTGAAGTCGCGGTAAATATCGCCGTCGTAGATGAACATCGGATAATGCTCGTCCATCATGTCCTCGCTGGTCTGCGCAAGCACGCGGGCGCGGTTCACTACGGGCGCGGCTCCGGCGAACGCGCCGAAAGACGACGGCACATCGGCGGTGATTATTTTCCACGCGGGCGCCTGGCCGCCGCCCGCGAGCGCGGCGTGGAAGTTGGTCGGCGAAGCGCCCTCGGCGTAATCACCGAAATTGAAACGCACTTCCGCGCCGTTCGCAACGAGCGCGGACAGCACACCGCAGAGGAGGAGAAAAATTCGCATCGGTGGAGCGTAGCAAATGCGGCGGCGGGCGCAAAATAGTTTTGCCAAGCCGTCGCGACTCCGCAAAATGGGCGGATGCAATGCCCCAAATTGTTCTCCGCGCTGGCCCTCGGCGTTCTGACTTTCGATTTTTCCGCCCGCGCCGAATTGAAACCCGCCGCCATCTTCGGCGACAACATGGTTTTGCAGCAGCAGATGCGCGTGCCGGTGTGGGGCTGGAGCGCGGCGGATGCGCCGGTCACGGTAAAATTTGCCGGGCAGACGAAAGCCACCCGCGCCGATGCCGCCGGCAAATGGCTGGTGAAGCTGGGTAAATTGAAAGGCACGTTTGAGCCGCAGACGCTCGTGATTGAATCCGGCGAAACAAAAACCTTTACCAACATCCTCGTCGGCGAAGTGTGGCTTGCATCCGGGCAGTCGAACATGGAGAAGCCCATCGGCAAACAGCCGGGACAAAAGCCGACCATCAACGCTGAGCAGGAACTCGCGGCGGCAAACTATCCGGGCATCCGCCTTTTCAAGGTGGAAAAAAATCTCGCCGCCACGCCGCTGGCAGACGTGGAAAAATTCCAAGGCTGGGCCGGATGCGATTCCAATTCGCTCGACGGAATGAAATTTTCCGCCGCCGCGTATTTTTTCGGGCGCGAGATCTACACCAACTTGAGCGTGCCGGTCGGCCTCATCGAATCTTCCTGGGGTGGCACACGCATTGAGCCGTGGACGCCGCCAGTGGGATTTGAAAAAGTTGCGTCGCAGAAAAAATTTGCGGCAACCGTTCTTTCGACCAACAAACTTTCCAACACGCGTCCGCTGGCGATTTACAACGCCATGATTGCGCCCATCGCCGGTTTCGCGATGCGTGGCGCGCTGTGGTATCAGGGCGAATCCAATCTCATGGGCACGAATGCGGACAATGATTACCGCGACTACACGGACAAGATGACGGCGCTCATCGGCGGCTGGCGCACTGTCTGGGGCGAGGGCGCGTTCCCGTTTTACTTTGTGCAGATCGCGCCGTTCAAATACTACGGCGCAAAAATTCACCGGGCAAATTCACCGGAGCAGCTTGCGGAATTTTGGGCGCTGCAATCCCGCGCCGCCCGCGAGATCAAAAACACCGGCGAAGTTTTGACCACCGACCTCGTGGATGACTTGAACGACATCCATCCGCGCAACAAGACGGACGTGGGGCATCGGCTCGCGCTGCTGGCGTTGGAAAAAACTTACGGCGAACGCGTCGTCAGCTCCGGCCCGGTTTTTCGCCGCGTGAAATTTTCCGGTGGCAACAAGGCCGTTGTGAAATTTGACCACACGCATGGCGGACTCGTGAGCAAGGACGGTCAACCGCTGACGTGGTTCACGCTGGCGGGCGCGGATGGAAAATTTATTTCTGCCGAGGCAAAGATTGTGGGCGACACCGTGGAAGTTTCCGCCGCTGGAATTGAAAAACCTGCCGCCGTGCGTTTCGCGTGGGCGGAAACCGCGCAGCCGAATCTCTTCAACGCCGCCGGTCTGCCCGCCGAACCGTTCCGCACGGATGCGGACGCCGAGCCGATTCAATAAAAAGTGTGGTCGGATTTTCCAATCAGGAATGAGTGTCCGCGAGGTCTTGGACTGCGGCAGTCCTCACCGCCAGCACGCTTTACCTCGTGGCCACGCCTTGCGCTGACAAACGAATTCAGCTAATTTTTCCGCATGGAAACAACTCTCCAGTTGGACGATAAATTACTGGCTGAAGCGAATCATTTCGCCAAGCAGTCGCATCAGTCGCTTTCTGAAGTCGTGGCCGAGGCGTTGTATGAAAAAATTTCCAAATTCAGCGGCAAAACTTCACCAAGGCAAAATGTTTCCGGTTTGATTCCCGGCCTGCATCCCGACATCCGCCGACTCACAGGCCTTGCACCCGATGATTGGGATGCAAAGGCGATTTATCACAAGCAGATCAGCACGCGGCACGCATGAAGGCGCTGCTCGATTTGAATGTGCTGCTGGATGTCATTCAAAACCGCCAGCCTCATTACGCGGATTCGGCCATGGTTTTAAGCGCGGCGCGTTCCGGCGAATTTGACGCGGTCATTCCATTTCACGCCGTCACCACGATTTTTTATCTGGTCGAACGCGCCCAAGACACGGCTGCTGCCGGTCAAACCGTGGATTGGTTGTTGCAACATTTCGAGGTGCCAACGGTTGACAAAACCACGCTGCTTGCCGCGCGCAAACTAAAATTCAAGGATTTTGAAGATGCCGTCGTGGCCAGCGTCGCTGTCCACGATGCGTGCGATTACATCATTTCTCGAAACGCTGCAGATTATTCCGCTTCGCCGGTAAGAGCAATTTTGCCAGCGGACTTTCTAAAAATTCTTGGGGCGCAGGGGAAAGTTTGAAAATGGATGCACCTGTCTTGCCCCCGCTCACCGCCAGCACGCTTTACCTCGTGGCCACGCCCATCGGCAATCTGGAGGACATCACGCTCCGCGCGCTCCGCGTCTTGCGCGAGTGCGATGTGGTCGCCGCCGAGGACACGCGGCGCAGCGGACAGTTGCTGAAACATTTCAGCATCAGCAAACCGCTCTTGAGCTATTTCCAGTTCAACGAGGCGAAACGCAGCGAGGAAATCATCGAGCGTCTCCGGCGCGGCGAGAAGGTGGCGCTGGTCACGGATGCGGGCAGTCCCGGCATCAGCGATCCGGGCGAACGCGTGGTGAAGGCCGCCATCGCGGCGGGCTTTCGCGTGGAGGCGGTGGTCGGCGCGTGCGCGCTCGTCGGCGCGTTGACGGCGAGCGGGCTGCCGACGGAGGAATTTCATTTCGTCGGTTTTCTGCCGCACAAGTCGGGGCAGCGGAGAAATAAATTGGAAGCGTTGAAAACGACTGAAGGCACGTTGGTTTTTTACGAGTCGCCGTATCGCATCGAAAAACTGCTGGGTGAATTGAACGAAGTTTATCCTGACCGCGACGTGGTGCTGGCGCGGGAGTTGACGAAGAAGTTTGAGGAATTTCTGCGCGGCAAGCCGGCGGCGTTGCTGGCGGTGGCGCAGAAGCGGACTTTGAAAGGGGAGTTCGTGGTGCTGGTTGGTGGCGCTGGCTTTTAGCCGAATCCATGCAGTCGGAAAAAGCCGGACAAACGCGGAGGCGCAGAGAACGCAGAGAGCCGCCGAGGTTTTCAGAAATAAAACCTAGTCATTATTCGATGCCTAAATTCATCCGGCAGTTTTCTCTGCGAATCTCTGTGTTCTCTGCGCCTCGGCGTTTTTTGGATTGTTCCCAACCGCATAGTTCCGGCTTAGAGCAGGTTTAATTAAAACTATCGCCGCAAGATTGACTGGTGGCAGGAACGGTCGCGGCAGCGTCTTGGACTGCGGCAGCCCTCTGCCGCTTTTCACCCGCATGGTTGACGATGCCAAAGCGCCAGAGGACTGGCGCAGTCCAAAACCTCGCGGACGTTCAGCACCCGCTCAAAAAACGGCCACGGTTTTATTTAATCTGCGCTGGCCTTTGCCACGAAGAAATTCCCCCTGACTTCTCAAAAGCCTGTGCTACTTTGTCGCACAATCACCGTGCAAATCCGTCCGCTGACAACGCCATTCTTTCTTCTCCTGCTGTGCCTCGCCGCCTGGCCGTCGTCCGCAACCGCCGCGCAGAAACAACTTTCGTCCGGCCACGTCCCGCAAATTGTTAAGCAGAAAAAAGCGGCGTCGCTTGGCCGCGTGAACGCCACGAACGAACTTCACCTCGCGCTCTCACTGCCGCTGCGCGATGCCGCCGGGCTGACGAACTTGCTGCGCGAACTTTACGACCCGGCCAGCCCGCAGTTTCATCGCTACCTCACGCCGCAAGAATTCACCGCGCGCTTTGGCGCGACACCGGCGGACTACGCAATGGTGCTGAACTTCGCCCGAACGAACGGTCTAAAAATTACCGCCACGCATCCGAACCGTTTGCTGGTGGATGTGACGGGAAAAGTTTCCGAGGTGGAGCGCGCGTTTCATCTGCGGCTGAATTCCTTCCGCCATCCGCGCGAGGCGCGAAATTTTTTTGCGCCGGACGCCGCGCCGTCGGTGGATGCCGCGCTGCCGTTGTTTCAAGTGAGCGGGCTGGACAATTTTTCGCCGCCGCATCCGAACGTGCAACTGCGCCCGGCGGCGTTGCAAAATAATTTTTCGCCGCGCACCGGTTCCGGGCCGGGCGGCAGCTATCAGGGAAATGATTTTCGCAAAGCCTACCTGCCCGGCACCGCGCTGACGGGCGCGGGGCAAAGCGTGGCGTTGGTGCAGTATGATGGCTTTTACCGAAACGACATCACGAACTACGCCAATGCCATCGGCGCGACGAACGTTCCACTGGTCATCGTTCCGGTGAACGGCGGTGTGGGCACGCCCGGCGGCGGCAACGTGGAGGTCGCGCTAGACATCGAGATGGTGCTCTCGATGGCGCCGGGCATCTCAAACATCTACGTCTATGAAGCGCCGAATCCGAGTCCGTGGGTGGATATGTTGAGCGCGATTGCGAATGACAATTTGGCGAAACAGGTCGGCTGCTCGTGGGGCGGCGGCGGGCCGGATGCGGCGGCGGAAATTATTTTTTTACAGATGGCGGCGCAAGGGCAGTCGTTCTACAACGCCACCGGCGATTCGGCGGCGTTCGTGGGCGCGATTGATTTTCCGTCCGAAAGCCCGAACATCACGCAGGTCGGCGGCACGACGCTCAACACAGATGGCAGCGGAAATTATCTTTCTGAAACCGCGTGGAACTGGGGCGGCGGGCAGGGGAGTAGCGGCGGCATCAGCACCACCTACGCGCTGCCGGACTGGCAGCTTGGCGTCAGCATGACCACGAACCACGGCTCGACGACGCTGCGAAATGTTCCCGACGTGGCGCTGACAGCGGACAATATTTTCATCATCTACAACAACGGCACGTCGGGCTTCGTCGGCGGCACGAGCGTGGCCGCGCCGTTGTGGGCGGCGCTCACCGCGCTCATCAATCAGCAGGCCACGACGCTGACGCAGCCGCCGGTTGGTTTTCTGAATCCCGCGATCTACACGCTCGCGCGCGGGACGAATTACGCGACAACCTTTCACGACATCACCACGGGCAACAACACGAACGCCGCCAGCCCGAATAATTTTTACGCCGTTCCCGGCTTCGACCTCGCGACGGGCTGGGGCACGCCCGCCGGAACAAATTTGATCAACGCGCTCACGACGCCGGACAATCTGCGCCTGCTGCCGACGGTAAAATTTTTTGCGAGCGGCCCGGTCGGCGGACCGTTCACGCCGACGAACTGGAGCCTGACACTTTCCAATTCCGGCGCGGCGAGCCTCGACTGGTCGCTCGGCGGCGCGCCCGCGTGGCTGTCGGTTTCGGCCAGCGGCGGCACGCTCGCCGCGAGTGGCGTGACGAACATCACGCTGCAATTATCCGGCGCGGAAAACTTGCCGGCGGGCGGATACTTTGCCGCGCTATTCGTGACGAACTTGAACCTGTCGCGCGTGCAGGTGGCGGCGGTGCGGCTGTCGGTGGGGCAGTCCATCGTGACGAACGGCGGGTTTGAGACGGGCGATTTCACCGCGTGGACATTGGTTGGCGACACCGTCATCGGGAACAATTATTTCAACGCCGTCACCACGGAGAATGTTTTTCCCGGCGTGGTTCATTCGGGAAATTTCGGCGCGTTCCTCGGCGAAGGCGGTTTTCTCGCCACGCTGACGCAGGATTTGCCGACGATTCCCAACCAGCTTTATCAGCTTTCGTTCTGGCTGCACAATGCGGTGTCCGGCAGCGGCCAGCAATTCATCGCGCGCTGGAACGGCACGAACGTCCTCAACCTGCCCAGCCCGCCGGTTTTTGCGTGGACAAATTACCAGTTGCTCGTCACCGCCACCGGCACGAACACGCCGTTGAGATTTCTGGCGCGCAACGACCCGAATTATTTTGGCTTCGATGACGTGAGCGTCACGCCCGTGCCGCCGGTGGTTTTCAATCCTCCCGCCGCGAGCGGCGGCAACCTGCAACTCGCGTGGAATTCGTTGGCGGGGTTGAATTATGAGATTCAGTTCACGACCAATCTTGCGCCGGTGAACTGGCAGTGGCTGGGCGATGTCACCGCCAGCACCAACGTCTGCGGTCTGACGGATACGAATATTTTCAGCGCCGGCATCCAACGGTTTTATCGGTTGCTGCTTTTGCCGTGAGGTAACGGGGTGCAGCTTGACCCTGTGCTTGCCCAATCGTCCTCGTTCTCGCCGGCTTAAATCGAGGACGAGGACGAGAACGAGGACGAGGAGGAAAGCCAGCTTCATCCCGAACTCCGAAATTCAAAATCCGCCGCTAAAAAATTCAGCGGACGCCTGTGCGGTCTCCCTCTCCCCTCGGAGGGGAGAGGG